>NZ_JALBHA010000356.1:0-6913 GCF_023006445.1 Bradyrhizobium sp. SHOUNA76 | reverse complement strand
AGCTGCTCGAGCACGGTCGCCGTGGCCAGCCAGTCGATGCAGCCGTCGGTGATGCTCTGGCCGTAGGCGAGCGGCTTGCCCGGCACCACGTCCTGGCGGCCGGCAATGAGATTGCTCTCGATCATCACGCCCATGATGCGGTTTTCGCCGCCGGCGATCTGACCGGCGATGTCGGCCATCACCAGCGGCTGGTTCTCCGGCTTCTTGCTCGAATTGGCGTGGCTCGCATCCACCATCACCAGCGGCGCGACGCCGGATTTCGCCAGCTCATTGCAGGCCGCAGCAACGCTTGCCGCGTCATAGTTCGGCTTGCTGCCGCCGCGCAGGATGATGTGGCAATCCTCGTTGCCGGCGGTCGAGGCGATCGCCGAGCGGCCGAGTTTCGTGACGGCCATGAAATGATGCGGATGCGAGGCCGATTTCACCGCGTCGGCGGCAATGCGAACATTGCCGTCGGTGCCGTTCTTGAAGCCGACCGGACACGACAGCCCGGAGGCCAGCTCGCGATGGATCTGGCTCTCGGTCGTGCGCGCGCCGATCGCGGCCCAGGACACGAGGTCGGCGATGTATTGCGGCGTCGTCATGTCGAGGAATTCGGTGCCGGCGGGCAGACCGAGATTGTTCACCGCCGACAGCACGTTGCGCGCCAGCCGCAGACCCTTGTTGATGTCGAAGCTGCCGTCGAGATCGGGATCGTTGATCAGGCCCTTCCAGCCGACCGTGGTACGCGGCTTCTCGAAATAGACCCGCATCACGATCTCGAGCTGATCGGCGAGATCTTCGCGCAAGCTTGCGAGGCGCTCGGCATATTCGAGCGCGGCCTTGGGGTCATGCACCGAGCAGGGGCCGGCCACGACCAGCAGGCGATCGTCCTGGCCGGTGAGGATGGCATGGACGGCGTTGCGTGCGGCCATCACCACACGGGTGGCGGTGAGCGTGCGCGGGACCTCCCGCATCACCTCTTCCGGGGTGCTCAGTTCTTTCAGTTCACGGATGCGAAGATCGTCGGTCGTGCTCAGCACGGCGGGCTCCTGTCGTTTTGAGAACCTGCCGGCCAATAAAAAAGCCGCCAGGTCTGGCGGCTTGTTCGGACGTTTGCTGCAATGTTTCAGATTGAGCGCGATCCTCCTGCCGCCAGCGAGCTGTCGTAGCTAAAGTACCAAAAATAGCTGGTGGCGACGGTGATCATGGCTGGCCATATAGCGCGCCATTGGCGCCTTGTCACCCCCCAATCGGCGCGGCAGGCGACGAGGCGCCTCAGGTGTTGCTGTTGCGCGCCGCCAGCGCCATGCCGATCAGGCTGGCGCCGCCGAACAGCAGGTTGATACCGACGAGGATGCCGATGGCCCATTCGGCCGAGCTCGGCAGCCCCGTGATCACCATGAACGAGATCGCGATGTCGACGAGGCCCGAGATCAGGAGCCAGGACCAGCGGCTGCTCAACTCGCGGCGGTGCTCCAGCGCGTACATGATGGTGGCGACGCCCTCCGCGAGGAAGTAGGCGCCAAGCACGATGGTCAGCGTCAGCACGGCCTGCATCGGCCGGGCCAACAGCAGCAGGCCGGCGAGCACGGCGAGCGCGGCCGAGATCAGCGACCACCAGAAGCCTGGCGTGCTGCGTGCCCAATAGGTGACGATCAGCCCGCCAATACCGCCGATCAGGAACATCCAACCGAGGAAGATCGCGATCGCAAGGCTCGCGAGCGGCGGCAGGATCAGCGCCGCGACGCCGAGAACGGCGAGCAGGATGCCTTCGAACAGGAAAGCCTTCCAATGCGCCTTGACCGCCTGGCTCATGACGGATTGCAGCCGTGAAAAATCCTCGGGCGATGTCATCGTCTAACTCCGGAAACGAGAGGAGGGCGTCCTATCTAGTCGGCCCATGGCGCGCTTGCCATGCGGTGGATCAACCGCCGCCGGGCGCCGAGGAAAAACCTTCCGCGCTGGTGCGGATGCGGTTGCGGCCGAGAATGTAGATCGCCGTTGTGACAATCAGAAGCGCAAGGCCCAGCAGGATCGAGACGAAGCCGATCGGAATCAGGGCCAGCGTCAGATTGCGTTCGGGGTTGATGAGCCAGTGATGGATCGAGGTCAGCACGAAGGCGAGCCCGAGAAAGCCGACGCCGCCGCCGGCAAGCAGCAGCGCCCACATCCGACGAAGCTGGCTCAGCCGCTCCCGCGCAACATCGGTCCGGGGTGCGTGGTGGCGGGCGACACGCCGGACCAGGCGGATGGCGAAGGCGATCGAGCTGAAGCCGATCAAGAGGCTCGTAGCCCCCAGCCACATCCGCAAGCTCGGGTCGAGGTCCGGCATGCGCTGGAGGGTGAGCAGGGGGAAATCGAACGCCGAATGCAACGCGAGCGGGCCTGCGAAGATCAAGAGGCGGCTGGAGAGGCGGGCCCAGTCGCGATGGTGGCGGTTCGCTCCGAGCGCGGTGCCGGCGCGCGCGATCGTCAGGTAGGCGCCCGCGATGATCCCGAGCGCGCCGTGGAACGGCACGGTCAGAACGCTGCGCAAGGCGGCCAGCGAACGCCACATCTCCGCGTGCTGAACCAGATAGGCCAGATTCTCGTAAGCGGCGAAGCCGAGGCCGACCGCGGCGCCATAGACCACGGTGTCCATGGGATTGGCAAAAGTCCTCCGCTTGGTCGAAGAGACCACCACGATGGCGATCACCTTGACGGCTTCCTCAGGCAGCGCGACGCCGAAGACCGAATGCATCGCGAGCGCCACCCAGGGGTTGTCGGGGGCTGCGACCATCTTGGCGAAGGGGGCACGGGCAAGGCCCAGCAGCGAGATGCTGGCGGCCCCTAACAGGAACGCGGTCCAGACCTGCGCGGGCGGGCCAGGGCGCTCTTCAGCGGCGATGACAAGCCACAGCATCAGCAGCGCCGGGGCGATGGCTGCAGTTCCGATGACGGTGGGCAACGCTTCAATCAGATACATCGGCGCCGAAAATAGGTTCCCTTGGTCCGCTAATCTACAATTGCCGATGCGACCATGTGTCATGCGCTCGCTGTCGGCTCGCTTAACGAGCGCGACAGCTTTCGTTCATCTGCCGTCGCCCGTGGTGATGCAGAATACAAGCGCAATCAATTGCATGACAGAACCTGTTCGTCATCCATGGCAACGTCCGCGGGACTGATGCCGGAGCGCGATTGGCAAGCCAGATCAAGGAAATGCGCAGGTTTCTTCGATTCACCTGCGCACCTATTCCGGCGGGCGAGTTCGGAGCCGGGACTCAATGGGTGGTGAACGGCGGCGGCGCGCCCGGGGCGACGTCAAAGGCGCCGAGATGGAATTCTTCGCCAAGGGACGCATCCGGCCCGCCCGGTTGCGCCAGCAGCGTGAACGCGGCCTGTGGGTAGAGCTTCCAGATATCCAGGTCGCCGGCCGTGATGGTGAGCCAGCCGAACGTGTACATGTAGCGTCCTGGCTCGGTGACCCGGCCGACCCTGTCCCAAGTGATTTTGTTGACTGCCATCCGGTCCCCCGATCGCAAGTCCGCAAATGACGTCCGGCGTGAGGCACGGACTGTCGAAGGCTGATCCCGCAATGGGGCCGCGATAGGGCAGCGATGCGGAGGTGGGGCGGCCGGACGCTGGCCGCCGCCTGCCGGTTCAGCGCGCCGTCGAGGCCGCCTCTGCTTCGGCTGCCCGCTCCAGCTGACGGTGCGAGGCGTGGAAGACGTCGTGGACGAGGCCGATCTTTTCCAGGCCCAGGATGATCAGGCCGTTGAGATCGATCTCCCACCAGGCGTGCGAGATGTAGGCGTCCCGCGGGAAGCGGTGATGGTTGTTGTGCAGACCCTCGCCGAAGGTGAGGATCGTGGTCACGAACTCGTTGGTCGAGGCATCGTCGACCTCAAAGCGGCGATAGCCATAGGCGTGGCAGACCGAGCCGGTGAGCTGGCTGGTGAGGATCAGCAGATAGGCGCGGAGCAGGCCGGAGAACAGCACGCAACCGATCATGGCGTGCACGCCGCCGAAGGTGTAGCCGATCACGCCCGGGATGAAGACCGCCGACATTCCGTACCAGACCCAGCGCGTGCGCACGAAGAACATCGCGATGGGATCGGCGAGGATGTCCTTGGCGTAGTATTCGTTGTCGGTGGTCGCCTGGTCGAACACCCAGCTGCCCTGGGCGTGCAAGAAGCCCTTGAGCGCGCTGACATAGCGATTGCCGAAGCCGTCGAATTGCGGGCTGTGGGGATCGCCGACGTCATCGGCGTAAAGATGGTGGCGGCGGTGATTGGCGACCCATTTGGCGATCGAGCCCTGGATCGCCATCTGGGCGATGGCGCAGAAGAAGACCCGCATGATCGGGCCGGTGCGGAAGCTGCGATGGACGAACAGGCGGTGCATGCCTGCGCCGATGCCGAACGTGGTCAGCGCGAACATCCAGACGAACGTGAACAGCTCGACCTTGCCGAGACCTTGCGTGACAGCCCAGATGATGCCGGCGACAGCGCCGACATAGAGGATGCCGAGCAAGAGATAGCTCTCGCGCAGCTTGGCTTGCACGAGCGGTCCCTCGGTGACGACGCCGGGTGGAAGCTGCGGCTTGGCCGCGGTAGACGCGTTCTGCGGGGTCTCAGCCGGGACGAACTCGGCGTCAGCGATGGACATTCCAGGACTTCCGATATGGGGGGCCCGCAATGATTGCGGACGTGCTGGATCACACCCTATCGCGCGAGGGACTTCATCTCCAGTATTTAGTTAAAGAAGAGTTAAAATTGACTGACCCGGCTCAGGCCGACTGCTGCAGGGGCGAGCGCACGACGAGGCGGACCAGGTCATCCCGTGACTGCTTTTCGGCGAATTTGACCGCGAAGCCGTTGTCGAATTTGCGGATGACCCGCCCGACGCAGGCACCGACCGCAAGCGGAGTTCCCACCGGCGGGTCGTACTCGCAGGATATCGCGACGCCGGCCGTGGAGACGTCGATGATGAAGCATGGATGGATGCTGCCGTCGGCGAGGGTCAGGAAGGTATGGGAGACCTGCGGAACGAAACGGGCGTCACGCCGCAGTTCCTGGACGCTGTCGTCCCTCTGCTTTTTCTCCAGCCAGGTCAGCTTTTCCGACATCCAGGCGCGCCGCGCCCGCGTCATGTCGAGCTCCATCAGGAAGCCCGCCTTCAACGTCGCGCTGATGGTGCACTGGAATTCGCCGAAATCCTGGAAGTAGGAGGTCACGCGCTCGCCGACCTTGCCGACAACCGGCACGTCCACGATCATGCGGAACGGCGAGACGCGCTTGGTCCGGCAGGCGAAGGTGCGCAGCTTGCCCTCGCAATCGTACCAACGCGGCAGCGAGTAGCTGCCGGCCACGGTGACTTCCACTGCTCGTTGCCGGAGGAACTCTGTGACGGACATGCGCGCCAATCGTGGTTTGGGATCGTTTCCGTAATTCCACGGTAGCAATCAAATTCTAAGCAAATGATACCGTCGCTCACGAGCAGGGGTAAATTTCCGGTAAATGCGCCCCTGCGCAGCGGAGCGGAAAGCGCGGCATAAAGACCCGTTATGCTGCAGGCATTCTCACAACGTCGTCATTGAGGCGGAGTGAAGCAATGGGGACGCGGCGGCTAACGAGATCCGACCAGCAACAGCACTGCCAGCGCGCCGACGGCCATGATGAACTGGATCGTCGTCCACATCGGGCCGTTCGGGCTGATCTGCAATCCCAGCGGCGGCACTGCGCGCCGCATCGCGAGCGCCGTGAGTGCTTCGACGATGGCAAGCAGAAGGGCGATGCCGGCGAGGAAAGGCCATGACTCTGCCGGCGGCATCCATGGTGCGAGCCAGTCGGGAACGGAGCCTTTCAAGGCGGCGAGCAACGCGAACCATCCGAACCAGAACGCGGAGCGCTTGACGATGTCCGGGCCGATGGTTTCGGGCTCGAGGCGGATACCGATCCTTGCCAGTGCGCCTTCAATGCGCTCGGCGTCGGTCAGGACGACGAACGCGCCGAGATAGAGCGGAATGCGCGACTGGAAGAGCAGGGCGAGGATACCGAACACGATCGCGTAGCCGACGACATCGCCGAGAATATCTTGGGTGCTTCTGCCCGGCAGCACAGGCGCAGCCGGCGCAAAATCCGGCTGACGCTGCGGCAGCGATCTGGCGCGTGCCAGGTGCTCCAGCATTTTGGCGCGCCGGTCCGATGGATGCTGGCGGGGATGGCTGAGCCATGGCGGAAGGCCCGGTGTCATTGCGGACGCACCGGACGAACCTTCAATCTCGGGATGACGCTGCGCCATGGGGTTCGACCGGTTCCAACCTGACATTGGTCGGTGGCGAGCGGCGGGAAGGTTCATGCCGCTGCGGCGGAAATCGTGGCAATTGGGGAGGAAAAGCGACAGGCGTCGCGTGCGCACTGGCGCTCCCTAGCGGAATCGAACCGCTCTCTCCACCGTGAAAGGGTGGCGTCCTAACCGATAGACGAAGGGAGCAAACACAGGGCCCGGCCGTTTCCCGGCATGACCGCTGGCCGGCCGAACAGGGCCCGGCGGCTTGCAGCGGGCGAACGTATAGTGGCCTTTCTGGCTCCCGGCAAGCCGTTCGGACCGGTCTTGTGGCGCCGGTGGACAGCGCCGGCCCCGAGAGCATTCGAAGGCGATTTCAACGATTTCTTAGGGTTCCCTGATTAGCGCTGGAGTGGGAGATCTTTCACCAATGCCACCGCCGAAAAAGCGCGCAGCCCGCAAGCTGCTGTCGCAGCATGCCTGGATCACGCTCGACGGCGGCTTCGCCGCGCGGCACTGCCTGGTCCGGGACATCTCCGATTCGGGTGCCAAGATCACGCTGGACGAGGACGCGAGCCAGCTCCCGGGCGTGATCCGGCTCGCCTTCGCACGCGATGCGCGTACGGGGCGGAGCTGCCAGGTGGTCTGGCGCCGCGGCAAATCG
>NZ_JALBHA010000355.1:0-6982 GCF_023006445.1 Bradyrhizobium sp. SHOUNA76 | reverse complement strand
CCCGCTTCAGGCGGCCGAACAGCGCATCCTTCACCGCGCCCCGGACATGGCGCTCCTGCGTCACGCTATCGACGAGGCCGAGCGATCTGGCACGGCGTGCATCGATGGTGCGCCCGGTCAGCATAAGGGACATCGACTGAACCGGATTGACCAGCGCGGTGAAGCGCGCGGTGCCGCCGAGGCCGGGATGCAGACCCAGCATCACCTCCGGGAAGCCGAAGCGCGCGCCGTCGACGGCGATGCGCGACTGGCAGGCCAGTGCAACCTCGAGCCCGCCACCGAGGCAAAAGCCATGGATGACCGCGACCGTCGGCAGCCTCAAAGCTTCCAGATGGTCGATCACCGCATGCGCGGCGCGGATGCGCGTCTCCACCATGTCGGGATCGGACGCACTCCGGAATTCGTTGACGTCGGCGCCCGCGATGAAGCCGGACGGTTTTGCGGAGCGGATCACGAGGCCGGCGGGACGCTCGGTTTCGATTGCCGCGAGCACGGCGTCGAATTCCTCCATCACCTCGGAGGACAGCGTGTTGGCGCTTGCATCAGCGCGATCGAACAAGAGCCAGGCGACGCCGTCGGCATCGCGCGTCAACTTGAAGTGCCTGTATGGACTGTCCGTCGCGGGCTTGGGTCCGAGCTCAAGGACGCGGTCGCCGAGCGCGGTCATGATCTTGGAATCCATGGTCACACCGCCTCGATAAGCATGGCGCCGCCGAGCCCGCCGCCGATGCATTCGGTGGCAATTCCGCGCCGCGTGCCAAGCCGCTTCATCGCGTTGACGAGATGCAGCACGATGCGGTTGCCAGAGGTGCCGACGGGATGACCGAGCGAGATCGCGCCGCCATCGACGTTGAGCCTGTCACGGTCGATCTCGCCAGCAGCGCCATCGAGCCCGAGGATCTCCCGGCAGAATTTGTCGTCGTTCCAGGCGGCGAGACAACCGAGCACCTGGGTGGCAAAGGCCTCATTCAGCTCCCAGGTCTCGACGTCCGTGACGGTGAGGCCGTTGCGCTGGAGCAGCGGCGTTGCCGACATCACCGGGCCGAGCCCCATAATGCCGGGATCGAGCGCCGCCCAGTTGCTGTCCACGATCGCGGCTTTCGGCGTGAGCTTGTGCTTTGCGACCGCCGCGTCGGAGGCCAGGATCACCCAGGAGGCGCCGTCGGTGATCTGCGAAGAATTGCCGGCGGTGACCTGGCCCCAGGGGCGCTCGAACACCGGCCGGAGTTTTGCGAGTGTCTCTGCCGTGGAGTCCGGACGTACGCCATCGTCATGGTCGAAGAACTTACCGTCGCGGGAGAACGCGGTCTCGACCTCGCCCTTCAGGAAGCCCGCGCCTTGCGCGTGGGCGAGCCGGCGGTGGCTTTCAGCGGCATAGGCATCGGACTGTGCGCGGGTGATGCCGAAGAGATGGCCGACCACCTCGGCGGTCTGGCCCATGTTCAGATTGGTGATCGGATCGGTCAGCCCGCGCTCGAGGCCGATGATCGGCTTGAGGTCGCTCGGCCGCAATTTGAAGGCAGCGGCCAGCTTGGCCGCCACGCCCTTGGCGGTGGCAAACCCGGCGAACCAGCGCACGCCCGAATTGGGCCAGACCAGCGGCGCGTGGCTCAGGGCCTCGGCGCCGCCGGCGAGGATCATGTCGGCATGGCCTTCGCGGATATAGCGATAGGCGCTATCGATCGACTGCATCCCGGAGCCGCAATTGATCTGCACGGTGAAGGCGACCATGTCCTCGCCCATACCGAGCCGGAGCGCGGCGACGCGGGCCGGGTTCATCTCGTCCGCGATCACGTTGACGCAGCCGAGGATGACCTGATCGAAGCTGTCGGGCGAAAACGGCTGGCGCGCCAAGAGCGGCCGTCCGCATTGCACGGCAAGATCGACCGGCGTGAACGGCCCCGGCCCCGACCGCGCCTTCAGAAACGGCGTGCGACTGCCGTCGACGATGAATACCGGTCGCGCCATCAGCTCGCCGCCCTCTGTTCACCGAGTTCCTGGAAGAACTGATGCACGTCGCCGGATTTCCTGTAAATCGGCGACAGCGCCTCCGGTGCAAAATCGTCGACCTCGATCACGTCAGTGACGGCTTTGCGGGCAACAGAGAGCTGCTCGCCTTCGGCTTGCGTGATCACGCCTTTGGCGACCGCTTCCTCCCAGTCGCGAACATGCGCAGCGCGCATGCGCTTGGCGATGGCCTCCGTGGCTGCGACCAGCTTGAACGCGCGCTCCAGCCGCGCAAAGCCGCCGTCGTCGTCGACATGGGCCAGATCCGGCGTGAGGCGCTCGCGTGCCGCCGAGGGCTCCAGCACCAGGCTCGCGCATTGATGCACGATGCGGTCGGAGGGGCCGAGCACGCGGGCGCCGAAGGGCTGAACCACGAACTTGAGGAAGGCTGCGACGAAGCGGTTCGGCAAATTGGCGAGGATCTCGGCGAGCCGGTTCTCGATGGTCCGAAACCCCGTCGCCATGCACCATTCCAGCGCGGCAAAGTCCTCCTTCTGCCGGCCCTCGTCCTCCCAGCGCTTGAGTGCGGCCGAGAGCAGATACAGCTCGGAGAGAATGTCGCCGAAACGCGCCGACAGCATCTCCTTGCGCTTGAGCGCGCCGCCGAGCGTCAGCAGCGCCATGTCGGCGCAGAGCGCGAAAGCGGCGGAGTAGCGCGAGAGCTGGCGATAGAATGGCGTGGCGTCGCCCGCATCGGGCGCCAGCGCGAAGGCACCAAAGGTCCAGCTCCGGCTGAAGGCGCGGAACAGCGTCCGGAAGCTGTGGCCGGCATGCTTCCAGAATGCCGCGTCGAACGCAGTGAGCCCGCGTTCGCGATCGGAATCGGCGAGCGCATTCATCTCGTCGAGCAGATAAGGATGCGCGCGGATCGCGCCCTGTCCGAACACAATGAGATTGCGAGTCAGGATGTTGGCGCCTTCGACCGTAATCCCGACTGGCACGACGCGGTAGAGATTGCCGAGATAGTTCTGCGGGCCGTCGATCACGGCCTTGCCGCCATGGATGTCCATGGCGTCGTCGATCGCCGTGCGCATCCGCTCGGTCGCATGCAGCTTCATGATGCCGGAGATGACGGCAGGATGAACGCCGGCATTGAGCGCCGCGCAGGTCAGTCGCCGCGCCGCGTCCAGCTGATAGGCGGTGCCGACGATGCGCGCGAGCGGCTCCTCAACGCCTTCGAACTTGGAGATAGAGATGCCGAACTGCTCGCGGATACGGGCATAGGCGCCGGTGGTGCGGGCCGCATAAGCGGCACCCGCAGCAGAGAGCGACGGCAGCGAGATGCCGCGGCCGGCGGCGAGCGCGGTCATCAGCATCTTCCAGCCTTGCCCGAGGCGCGCCTGGCCACCGATGACATAGTCGAGCGGAATGAAAACGTCGCGGCCCCGGTTCGGACCGTTCTGGAACACCTGCATCGACGGCAGATGGCGCTGCCCGATCTCGACGCCGGCCAAATTGGTCGGGATCAGCGCCACGGTGATGCCGAGCTCTTCCTGGCTCCCTACGAGGTGATCGGGATCATAGGCCTTGAAGGCGAGTCCCAGGAGCGTCGCGACGGGCCCGAGCGTGATGTAGCGCTTGTGCCAGTTGAGCCTGAGGCCAACGACCTCGCGCCCCTCGAACTCGCCCTTGCAGATGATGCCGGTGTCGACCATGGAGGCCGCGTCGGAGCCGGCTTCGGGGCTGGTGAGGCCGAAGCAGGGAATCTCGCGGCCGTCGGCAAGCCGCGGCAGCCAGCGCGCCTGCTGCTCTTTCGTGCCGAAGCGCATCAGCAACTCGCCGGGACCGAGTGAGTTCGGCACCATCACGGTCACGGCGGCCGCGATCGAGCGCGTCGAGATTTTTCGCACGACTTCGGAATGCGCATAGGGCGAGAAGCCGAGGCCGCCGAATTCCTTCGGAATGATCATGCCGAAGAATTTCTCACGCTTGACGAAATGCCAGACGTCCGGCGGCAGGTCGCGCCATTCCCAGAAGATCTTCCATTCGTCGAGCATGGCGCACAGCTCGTCAACGGGGCCGCTCAGGAACGCCTGCTCCTCGCTGGTCAGCGTCGCCTGCGGGATCTTCAGAAGCTTCGACCAGTCAGGGTTGCCGGTGAAGAGGTCGGCGTCCCACCAGACGTCGCCCGCCTCCAGCGCCTCGCGCTCGGTGTCGGACATCGCCGGCAGCACGCCGCGTGCCCAGGAGAAGATCGGCTTTGTCAGGGTGTCGCGGCGGAAGCTCATGGCTGACCTCATGCATCGGCGCGGTTGTCGGGCATTTTAGCGGAAACTGGCTGGCGGAGGCGAACACTTCGCCTGCAAAATTGACGCGGCCGGGCGGCCCCCGGGCCATAACGGCCAGGGTGCGCGAGCAGTTCCGGGAGGGGAATGCGGAGAGAGGTCGCCCCATCGTCATTCCGGGGCGCGCCCCGGAATGACGATGGGGAGAGAGCGGCGGCCCAGCCTAATCCGGCCGCACCATCTCGAACATGTTTTCCGGCTTGATCTCGAAATAATCGCCGCGGCGGCCGGCCCGGACGATCGGGCGGGCGGCGGCGGTCTGGTAGACGCCGTCCTTGATCATGGCCTTGTCGATGTGGACGGCAACGACCTCGCCCAGCGTCAGCCAGGCGTCGGCCTGCTTGCCGTCGGCGCCCTTGAGGCGGATGATGTCGGACACCTTGCACTCAAAGGCCACGGGGCTTTCGCCGACGCGCGGCACGTTGACCAGCTTGCCGGGCACGGCGGTGAGGCCCGCGATCTCGAACTCGTCGACTTCAGGGGCGACATGCGCCGCGGTCGCGTTCATGTGCTTGGCGAGATCCATCGTGGCGAGATTCCAGACGAACTCGCCGGTCTGCTGGATGTTTTCGACCGAGTCCTTCCAGTTGGTGGAGGAGAAGCCAATGATCGGCGGCACGTAGCAGAACGCGTTGAAGAAGCTGTAGGGCGCGAGGTTGACGTGGCCCTTGGTGTCGCGCGAGGAGATCCAGCCGATCGGCCGCGGCGCGATGATGGCGTTGAAGGGATCGTGCTTGAGGCCGTGGCCCTTGGAAGGCTCGTAGAAATAGAGATCTTTGTCGGTCACGCGCTTGTTTCTCCGTTTTCCGTCATTCCGGGGTGGTCCGCAGGACCGAACCCGGAATCTCGAGATTCTCAGGTGCGCAATTGCGCACCGGAGTTCGATGCTTCGCATCGCCCCGGAATGACGGTCAACTCAAAACATGAGTCAGTGGCGCGGCGACAGACCCGCGATGACGAAATCGATCATCTGATCGATGGACGGGCCCGGCTTGGCGGCGCATTGGGCGATCATCTGCGGGTGGAAGAACCGCATCATCGCGGTGCAGGCGCACATCGAGGCCAGCTCCAGGTCCGGCGCCTCGAACTCGCCGGTGGCTGTGCCCTGCGCAATCATCTGACCGATCGTCGTGGTGATCAGGTCCATATGGGCGACGCAGACGTCCCAGTCCTCCTCCATCGCGATCTCGACGATCTCGTGCAGCTTGTTGTCGCCGACGTAACGCTCGGTGTTCATGCGATGGATGGTAGTGAGCAGTTCGCGGAAGCGCGGGAGTACCGGTCCGGGCCCTGCCACGATCCGCTGCGCCTCGAGCTCGACCTCACCCATCAGGCCCCGCGCCACCGAATGATGGATCGCCTTCTTCGATTCGAAGAAGCGATAGACGTTGGCGGGGCTCATCCGCAGTTCTTTGGCGATGTCGCCGACCGTAGTCTTCTGATAGCCAATCTGGCGGAACAGCCGCTCGGCCACCTCCAGAATACGGTCTCGGGTGTCGCCTTCGATATGTTCCGAAATCAGGGCCATCATTCAGGACTCGTTCGTCGGTAGTTTTCTCACTTATTCAGCCGCCTCAGCAAGCGGAATTGCGCGGGGGTCATCGCTGCCATGTTGCGGCGCGGCAGGCTGCTCGGGCGTGCCGGCTTCGTCCAGGCTCTTGCGGAACCAGAGGGCGTAGAGGCCCGGCAGGTACAAGAGCGTCAGGAACGTCGCGACGAACAATCCGCCCATGATCGTGATCGCCATCGGGCCCCAGAATGCCGAGCGCGACAGCGGGATCATGGCGAGGATGGCGGCGAGCGCGGTCAGCACCACCGGACGGGCGCGGCGGACGGTTGCCTCAATGATCGCCTCGCGCCTGGTGAGGCCGTGCGAAACGTCGGTCTCGATCTGGTCGACCAGGATGACCGTGTTGCGCATGATCATGCCTGCGAGCGCGATCAGGCCGAGCAGCGCCACGAAGCCGAACGGGGCATTGGCGACGTTGAGGCCGAAGGAGGCGCCCACGATGCCGAGCGGTGCGGTCAGGAACACCAGGATCAGGCGCGAGAAGCTCTGAAGCTGGATCATCAGCAGCGTCAGCATCACCATGACCATCAGCGGGAAGAGGACGAAGATCGAGGCGTTGCCCTTGGCGGATTCCTCGAACGCCCCGCCCGCCTCGATGCGGTAGGCCGGCTCGAGGTGATCAATGATCGGCTTCAGCTTCGGCGTGATCTGGCCCGTGACGTCAGGCGCCTGCACGCCATCGACGACGTCGGAGCGCACGGTGATGGCCATGTCGCGGTTACGCCGCCACATGATCGGCTCCTCGTGGGCATACTCGATCTTGGCGATCTGCTGCAGCGGCACGGCCACGCCGTTACGCGAGGTGATGGTGAGATCACCGACGCCGCCAAGATCGAGACGTTCGGAGGGGGTCGCACGGGCGACCACGGCCACCTTCTCGATGCCGTCGCGAATGGTCGTAACCTGCGCGCCCGAAATCAGCATCGCGAGCGCCTGTGAGACGTCCTGCGGGGTCAGGCCCATGGCGCGGGCGCGATCCTGGTCGACGACGAGCTTGAGGTAAGGCGACTGCTCGTTCCAGTCGAGCTGGACGTCCTTGACGCTCTTGTTCTGCCGCATGACGTCGCGAACCTGGTAGGCGATCTCGCGCACCTTGTTGGCGTCGGGACCGATCACGCGG
>NZ_JALBHA010000354.1:0-6989 GCF_023006445.1 Bradyrhizobium sp. SHOUNA76 | reverse complement strand
AGCGGCAGATCTCGGGCCAGTTGGGCGGCCGCGTCGTGCAGCGCGAGCGCCGCCGTGCGGTCTGGCTCGACCGACAGGAGATCCAGCTCGAGGTCGGACGCGAGGGCGAGGCGATCGCGGTGCGTTTCGTCGATGCCGCCGGCAAGGCCGGCAATGCGCATCTGTTGCAGTCGCCGTGGAAGCCGGGCGATCCGGTCTGGCAGGGCACCATCGACGGCCATTTCGTCGCGGTGCAGACGCGGCCGATTCCCAATGGCATTCGTCTGGCGCATCAGGGCGTCGAGGTGCCGGTCTATGTCTGGACCGAAGCTGAAGCTGCGTCCGCGCGCTTGATGCCGGTGACGACGGCCTCCGACAGCGGCAAGAAGCTGCTCTGTCCGATGCCCGGCCTTGTGGTCTCGATCGCGGTGACCGAGGGGCAGGAGGTCAAGGCCGGCGAGACGCTCGCGGTGGTCGAAGCCATGAAGATGCAGAACGTGCTTCGCGCCGAACAGGACGGCACCGTGAAGAAAGTCCACGCCAGCGCCGGCGCGACGCTTGCGGTGGACGCGCTGATTTTGGAGTTTGCGTAAGGATGTGAGTGGGGCGGGCGGTCCGTCCCCCAACCACCGTCATTGCGAGGAGCCCTTCGCGACGAAGCAATCCAGTCTGTCTCCGCGGGCGCATTCCTGGATTGCTTCGCTTCGCTCGCAATGACGGAGTATGCTGTGGCCTCCGTGACCTAACCGAGACAGCACCATGGCCTTTCGTTCCCGCCGCGAAAAACTGCGCTCCGTCCTGTCGGGCGCAACTTGTGTCCATCCCGGCTCGGTGTACGACGCCATCTCGATCCGTATCGCCGAGGACCTCGGTTTTCCGCTCGGCATGTTCGGCGGTTCGGTCGCCTCGCTCGCGGTGCTTGGCGACCCCGACATTACCCTGATCACGCTCACCGAGCTCGCCGAGCAGATGCGGCGGATGTCGCGCGCCTCCGCGCTGCCGGTGCTGGTCGATGCCGATCACGGCTACGGCAATGCGCTCAACGTGCGCCGCACCGTGCAGGAGCTGGAGGCGGCGGGCGCCGCCGGTCTCACCATCGAGGACACGCTGCTGCCGGCCGCTTTTGGCGAGGCGAAGACGCAGCTGATCTCGCTCGAGGAGGGCGTCGGCAAGATGAAGGCCGCGCTCGGCGGCCGCAGCGATGGCTCGCTGGTCATCATGGGCCGCACGGGAGCTGCTTCGATCACCTCGATCGAAGACGCGATCCGCCGCGCTAGGGCATATGAAGCCGCCGGGGTCGATGCGCTGTTCTTCACCGGCATCAAGTCGCGCGCCGAGCTCGAGGCGATCACCGCTGCGACGCGCCTGCCGATCGTGCTCGGCGGGGCGCCGGAGGACTTGAACGGGCTCGATTACCTCGCCAGTCAGCGCGTACGCATCGCGCTCCAGGGTCATGCGCCGATCGCAGCCGCGACGCAGGCGGTCTACGAGACGCTGAGAGCGCTACGCGAAGGCGCGCCGCCGAAAAGCCTTAGGGGGATCGCATCGTCGGAGCTGACGGCCCTCGTCATGCGCGAGGTCGATGTCAAGGCGCGCAACGCCGACGTCCTCGGATTGAAAAAATGAGCCGGGCTATTCTCCAGGTCATGATCCGCGGGCGCGTGCAGGGCGTCGGCTATCGGGCCTGGGTCGAGCACCAGGCGACAACGAGCGGGCTCGAAGGCTGGGTCCGCAACCGCCGCGACGGCGGCGTGGAAGCGCTGTTCGCCGGTACGCCAGGTCACGTCGCCGACATGGTCGCGCTCTGCCGCCACGGCCCGCCATCCTCGCGCGTCGACAGTGTCACCAGCGAGACCGCCGGTGCCGATGAGCTGAATTTGCGCAGGGCCGGGGAGAAGTTCTCGGTGCTGCCGACGGTGTAGGCGCGTTGTCTGCGCGCCGTCGCCGGCCGCGGCGGTGAAGCAGGCGCCGAAGGCAGTCTCGTAGGGTGGGCAAAGGCGTGATCGTGGTGAGATTGTGGGCACGCTCCGCTTTGCCCACCTCTTGAGAACCTCACCTTGGCAGCTTGGCGATCGCTTCGCTGAGTTCGTGGATCTCGTACGGCTTGCGCAGGATCGGGAAATCCCCGCGCACGCCGGCGGCGACCTCGCTGTAGCCGGTGGCGAGCAGGATCGGCAGGCCGGGGCGGATCTGGCGGAGATGATGGGCGAGGGTGAGGCCGTCCATCTTGCCGGGCATGACGATGTCCGAGAACACGAAGTCGACGCCGTTGTTCTCGATCTCGCGCAGCGCAGCTTCGGCATCGGCGACCCGGCGCACATGGTAGCCAAGCTGCTCCAGCAGGCCGATGCTGACGATGGCGACGTCCGGATTGTCCTCCACCAGCAACACCGTGCCGCTGCCTTGGAACGCCGGCTCCCCGGCCGTGTCGGACGATGGCACGTCTTCTCCGCGCGGCAGGAGGATAGTGAAGGTCGTGCCCTTGCCGAGTTCGCTTGCGACGCTCACCGTGCCGCCGGCCTGGTGCGCGAAGCCGTGCACCTGAGATAGGCCGAGGCCGGTGCCCTTTCCGATCGGCTTGGTCGTGAAGAACGGCTCGAAGATCTTGTCGAGAACGTCACCGGGAATGCCGAGCCCGGTATCGGTGACGTCGATCGCAACGAAATTGCCGGCGAGGGTTGTCTCGTCCAGCACGACATTGCGCGCGCTGATCGTCACCGTGCCGCCGTCGGGCATCGCGTCGCGGGCATTGATGACGAGGTTGAGCAGCGCGGTCTCGAGTTCGGAGACGTCGGCCTTGATCGGCCAGACCTCGCGGTCGATGTCGAAGGCCAGGCGCACGGAGCTGCCGACGCCGGCATCGAGCACCTCGCGAATCGCCGTGATGCGTTCGGCGAAATCGATCGCCTGCGGATTGACGCTCTGCCGCCGCGCGAAGGTCAGGAGCTGGTTGGTCAGCGCCGCGCCGCGCTTGGTGGCGGTCTCGATGGCCGAGATCGCACGCTGGAGCTTGGCCGCGTCGTCGGCCCCTCGCTTCAGCATGTGGAGGCTGCCGCTGATGATCATCAGGAGGTTGTTGAAGTCGTGGGCGACCCCCCCGGTGAGTTGCCCGAGCGCGTCGAACTTCTGGGACTCGGCGAGTTGCTTCTGCATCGCCTCGAGCTTGATCTGGGTATTGCGGCGTTCGGTGATGTCGCGCGTGATCTTGGCGAATCCGACCAGTTGGCCGTCCTCGTAGATCGGATCGATCACGACACTGGCCCAGAAGAAAGTGCCGTCCCTGCGAACGCGCCAGCCTTCCTCCTCGTAGCGGCCCTTTTCCCTGGCGATGCCGAGCGCACGGGTCGGCTTGCCGTTGGCGCGGTCGGTTTCGGTGTAGAAGCGGGAGAAATGCTGGCCGAGGATCTCCTCGGGTGAATAACCCTTGATGCGCTCGCCGCCGATGTTCCAGCTGGTGATGATCCCGTTGGGATCGAGCATGTAGAGCGCGTAGTCCGCAACTCCCTCAACCAACAGCCGGAAACTGCGTTCGCTCTCGAACAAGTCTCTCTGTTGACTGAACTTTTTCACCATTCCCGGACCCTGTTCGACCGGAGCAAACGCCACAGATGGCGGATGGTTCCCTGAACTTGGGACATTTTTAGGCAGATATCCCCGCTTCGTATACGGACCGGCGCCCGCTTGACAGGGAAACGGTATTGTCAGATATTTCTGTCATGACAGAAATAACCGGAAAGAAGAAACTCCCCGTCGCCGTCGAGCGCTTCATCCTGCATTGGGGCGATATGGGGGACGAGTGGGGCGTCAATCGCTCGGTCAGCCAGATCCACGGGCTGCTCTACCTCGCCGAAGCGCCCATGACCGCCGAAGACATCGCCGACACGCTCGGCATGGCGCGCTCCAACGTCTCCAACTCGCTGAAGGAGCTGCTCGCCTGGAACCTGATCCGGCGGGTGCCGATCCTCGGCGACCGCCGCGACCATTACGAGGCCGAGACCGACATCTGGGAGGTCGCGGCCAGAATCGCGGCGCGGCGCAAGGAGCGGGAGCTCGATCCGGCGATCGCGGCGCTCAGGGCGTGCGTGTCCGACGCCGCCGGCGATCCGGCCATCAATCCGGTCGCGAGCAAGCGGCTGAAGGAGATGCTCGCCTTCACCGAGCTCGCCGATCACTGGTTCATGCAGATGCTGAAGGTGCCGCGGCCGCGGCTGGTCGCCTTGATGCGGCTTGGCGAGAAGATCGCCAACCTGCTGCCGCTGGGCAAGACCAAATAGCCTCGAGGAGGGTACGATGACGTCGGCAAGATTATCGGGCTGCAACGCATCGACCTCCGCTCACACCAGACTGCTCGACGATCGCCGCTTCCGCACGCTGCTGTCGGACGAGGATTGGGGCCGCCTGCCGCTCGCGACCTGGCGGCGCTTCTCCAAGCGCGTCGCCGACGGCGACAGCGTCGTCTATGTCGGCGTGGTCGACGAGATCGGCTTCAGCGACATTGGCTGGTGGGTCGCACAGGCCGCACGCATGATCGGCGGGCCGCTGCCGACCGGCCGTGACACCGGCGTGCCGATGATCGTGACGGTCACCGAGGATGCCGCAACCGGCGGTCAGACCTGGACGCGCATCTGCGCGCGCAAGCGCGGCTTTCCGCAAGTGATCCATTCCGCCAAGCGTTTTGCCGGTCCGACCGGGCTCGAGGAATATGTCGGCTTCGGCGTTTCGATGGCGCTCCGTATCGCGGTCGAGGACCAGGCGCTGACCTTTCGCAGCGCCGGTTATGGGCTTCAGCTTGGACGCCTGTGGATCCCGCTGCCGCAATGGCTCACGCCGGGCGATCTCACGGTGACGCACCGCGACCTCGGCGAGGGCGCGTTCCGCTTCACCCTCGATGTCATTCATCCGCGTTACGGCGCGCTGATCCACCAGTCCGCCACCTTCAGGGAGGCCGTGTCATGACACAGCTGTTGTGGACGCTCATCGCCATCCAGATCGTGATGGGCGTGTTCGACACCTTCTACCATCACGAATTCACCGAGCGCCTGGCCTGGCGGGTGTCGCAGCGCTTCGAGCTGAAGCTGCACGGCATCCGCAATATGCTCTATGCGCTGCTGTTCCTGCTGCTCGGCTGGCTCGAGGTCTATGGCGTGCTCGCGCTGCTGATCGTCGCGGTGCTGATCGCCGAGATCGTGATCACGCTGATGGATTTCGTCGAGGAGGATCTGAGCCGAAAGCTGCCGCCGAGCGAACGCATCAATCACACGCTGCTCGCCATCAATTACGGTGCCATTCTCGTGCTGCTGCTGCCGGTGCTGATCGACTGGGCGATGCAGCCGTTCGGCGTGACCGTGGTCTATCAGGGCCTGCTCAGCATGGCCGCGACCGCCTGCGCGGTTGGAGCTGCGCTGTGCGGCGTCAGGGATTTTGCCGCGATGCGCCGATTGGGCCGCATGCGCAGCGTTCCGGCGCAGGGACTTGTCGAGAAGCTGCCGGGCCGCAAGACCGTGCTGATCACTGGCGCCACCGGCTTCATTGGCAGCCGCCTCGCCACAAGCCTCAGCGGGGCGGGGCACAATGTCATCGCGTTGATCCGCAACCCCGCCAAGGCCGAGATGTTGCCGCCGCCGGTCATGCTGATCACCAGCCTCGATCAGCTCGCCGCCGACACGAAGATCGACGCCATCGTCAATCTCGCGGGCGAGCCGATCGGCAACGGCCTGTGGACGGAGGCCAAGCGCGCGAAGATCATCGGCTCGCGCATCGACATGACCGGCGAGGTCGTCAAGCTGATCGCGCGGCTTGACCACAAGCCCGAGGTGCTCGTCAGCGGCTCAGCGATCGGCTGGTATGGCCTCTGGGCCGATCAGGTGCTGACGGAATCGGCGAAATCACACGCCTGCTTCAGCCACGAGCTGTGCGCGGCCTGGGAGCAGGCGGCGCGTCCGGCGGAGGAGCTCGGCGTGCGCGTCGTCTATTTGCGCATCGGCCTCGTGCTCGGCACCGAAGGCGGCTTCGTCACGCGCATGCTGACGCCGTTCGAGTTCGGGCTTGGCGGGCCGCTCGGCACCGGCCGGCAGTGGATGTCCTGGATCGAGCGCGACGATCTGATCCGGCTGATCGCCTATGTCTTGGCGACGCCCGATCTCACAGGCCCGGTCAACGCCACCGCGCCGATCCCCGTCACCAACGCCAAATTCACCGAGGAGCTCGGCCGCCGGCTGCACCGGCCGACGGTGTTCCGCATTCCCGGCGGCCTGCTGCGCCGGATCGGCGGCGGCTTCGCCGACGAGCTCCTGCTCGGCGGCCAGCGCGTGCTGCCGAACAAGGCGCTGAGCCGCGGTTTTGTCTTTCGGTACGAGACGTTGCGCAGCGCGTTCGAGGCGATCTTGTGAGGTGATGATATGGCCTGCGCAGAATGTCCTCGCGCTCTGAACGGTTGGTTTCGCGGGTGCGTGGCCGCAACCGGGGTCCTGCATGCCATCATACTGGCCATCTTCATTGGAGTCATGAATAGCGCCGGACAATTAATGGGCATTGCCTTGACGCTCATCTTCGTGTTGCCGCTGACGCTGCTTGTCGTCTGCACGCTCACGGGGCTTCCTGCCGGCGCGGTGATCTGGCTTGCCGAGCGCCTGCGCATCCGATCCCTGTTGTTTTACGCGGTTTCAGGCGTCGCGATTGGCGCGCTATTCTGCGCGCTTCTGTTCCAGATCGTCGGCTCGTTCGGTGCCGCGTTTGTTCTCGCTGGCGGTTCGGCGGGACTTGTCTATTGGTTTGTGGCTGGCAGGTACGCCGGGGAAGAAGGGAACTGGTTTGGCTAGGCGGCCACCGCGCTCCGAAACGTCGCCGCGACCGCGCGTAGTGCCGCGAGCTTGGCGGGATCGCTGACCTTCGAATGCAGCATCACCTTCGAGCTGCCGAGCTTCGGCAGCTTGTGCGCAGGTCCGATGTCGACCAAGCCAGGGGGCGCGATCCGCCGCGCCAGCGGCGCGATGGCGAGCCCGGCGAGGGCG
>NZ_JALBHA010000353.1:0-6997 GCF_023006445.1 Bradyrhizobium sp. SHOUNA76 | reverse complement strand
ATTCCGGCAAGGGCCAGCGCGTCACGGCCGCGATGCAGGACGGCGTGCTCAACCTCGCCCGCGTCAAGCTGCGCGACCAGCAGCGCCTCGCCCATGGCCCGCTCAAGGAATACAGCCAGTTCGGCGAAGGCATTCCGTTCGGCGATGCCGTGCCGCGTGCCGGCAACGATTCCGGCGGCGGCCAGCCCGGCCGCATCCTGAAGTGCAAGGGCTGGGAGACCGATCCCAACGCCTACATCTACTTCATCACCCAGGCCCCGGTCTGGGAGAAGATCTGCGACGTGATCGGCGAGCCGACCTGGAAGACCGACCCGAACTATTCCAAGCCGGCCGTCCGCCTGCCGCGGCTGAACGAGATCTTCGCCCGCATCGAGCAGTGGACGATGACCAAGACCAAGTTCGAGGCGATGGAAATCCTCAACAAGGACGACATCCCCTGCGGCCCGATCCTGTCGATGAAGGAGATCGCCGAGGACCAGTCGCTGCGCGCGACCGGCACCGTGGTCGAGGTCGACCACCCCACCCGCGGCAAGTACATCTCGGTCGGCAACCCGATCAAGCTGTCGGATAGCCCGAGCGACGTCGAGCGCTCCCCGCTGCTCGGCGAGCACACCGACGAGATCTTGCGCTCGGTGCTCGGCTTCAGCGACCATCAGGTCGCCGAGATCCACAAGTCCGGCGCCCTCGACCCGCCGCAGAAGCAGGCCGCTGAGTAAGCGGATTGAGCAAGGAAAGGAGAAGGCCGCCGGTTTCGGCGGCCTTTTTGTTCGCGCCGAAGGAACCGAACCGCGGGCCGGCCGTTACTCTTCGACCGGGATCGCTCTCAGAAGTGCGAGCGTACCGCCTCCACGGCGAGTGACCAAGCGTCACGCCATAGACCCGCCCACACTGAAGAAACAGCCACCCTCCCCCGCAGAGGGTGAGGAGGCAATCCATATCGGCTTGCCGGCGGGAGGCGCCTCGTCACCGCTCGCGGGGACACGCCCATTGATCGAAGTGAGGCTGAAATGTTGAGAGATCAATCCTCTGATCGCGCCAAGCGCGAAGCCAACAAGGCGTTCAAGCCTGTTAAAGCGCAGAAGCCGATGAATGACTATACAAAGGACCAGCACTCCTTCAACGAGAATCGCGAACGACTCAAGGCGGAGCGATTGGCCCGCGAGGCAAGGTCGAAAGACCTGCCCGGAAAAGACCTGCCGGAATAGGAAACGTCCTGTCGCTGGTTACGATCTCACACCCAGCACCGATACCGATGAAGGCTTCCGAAATCGACGCCTGACCTCGGCCTGGAGCATCGAGAGAACGAGCGCGGATCGCGTTGGACCAGCACGGCGGATGCCCAAGGCTTCTTCGTGGTGTACGAGCTGGAGCAATACGAGGTCACAGCGAAGGGATATCTCGACCAGCTCAATGCGCCGACGCCATGCTCCAACAAAAAAATCCGACACCCCTGTCGGATCGGTGCCACCCCGGTCGTCCTCGTGACATGAATGGGCCATAGACGCCAATCTCGGGCCCATCAAACACTGAGGATAACAACCATGCCCAGCACTGTCCGCCTGCATCGCGTTCTCGCCACCAGCCCGGAGAAAGTCTATCGCGCCTTCCTCGAGGCCGATGCGATGGCGAAATGGCTTCCGCCGAACGGCTTCACCTGCACCGTGCACCATTTCGAGCCCAAGGTCGGGGGCACGTTCAAGATGTCGTTCCGGAATTTCACCACGGGCAACAGCCATTCGTTCGGCGGCGAATATCTCGAGCTCGTGCCGGGCGAACGTCTCCGCTACACCGACAAGTTCGACGATCCCAATCTGCCAGGTGAGATCCAGGTCACCGTGATCCTGAAGAAGGTCTCGGTCGGCACCGAGATCGACATCACGCAGGCCGGCATCCCCGACGTCATTCCGCCGGAAGCCTGCTATCTCGGCTGGCAGGAATCGCTGCGCAATCTGGCGAAGCTGGTCGAGCCCGAGATCAATCAGTAGCGAAGGGTCTCGTAAGGTGGGCAAAGGCGCACTTGCGCCGTGCCCACCATTCGTCTCTAGTCGTGTACAGGACGTGGGCACGCTTCGCTTTGCCCACCCTACGGCGCCGGTAAGAGCGCGCTCCGTCGTCGATCGCTACCCGCCCGCCTTCGCCCCAATTCCGCCCCCCGCCGTCCAGCGATCCGGGTCCGGACTGTGTCCGATCAGCGCGAGGCCATAGGCGATCGACTCGAACTGGTCGCCCGACATCAGCCGTTCGTTGCCGAACCGTTCGGCGAACAATTTTCGGACGGCGGGCACAAAAGAAGTGCCGCCGGTCAAGAACACCTTCTCCACCTCGCGCGCGGTGATACCGGCCTCGCCAAGCACCTTGTCGACGGTGGCTCCCAGCCTGGCGATGTCGTCGGCGATCCAGGACTCGAAATTCTTCCGTGTGATGGCTGCGCCGATGTCGACGCCGCCGCCTTTGAAACGGAAGTCGACCTCGTCCTGCACTGAGAGCGCAACCTTGGCATCGGACACCGCGCGATACAGCGAAAAGCCAAGGTCGAGATCGACGATGGTGATGAAATCCTCGAGCAGCTCCGGCTTCAGCGCGGTGCGCGCAAGCTCCCGCAGCTCGCGCAGATCGCCGTTGCTCTTCATCATCGCCAGTTGATGCCAGCGCGCGAGGTTGGTGTAGTGGCCGCTGGGGACCGGAAGCACCTTGTCGAAGGAGCGGAAGCTCGAGCCTTTGCCCAGGCGCGGCGAGACGACGTGGTCGACGATGCGGTAGTCGAACGTGTCGCCGGCGATGCCGATGCCGGCATGGCCGAGCGGCTCGGCGCGCAGGTGACCTCCCGTGCGCGAGAAGCGCATCACGGAGAAATCGCTGGTACCGCCGCCGAAATCCGCGACCAGCACGGTGGCATCGCGCTCCAGCCTTCGGGCAAAGGAGAACGCCGCCCCCACGGGCTCGTAGACATAGCGAGCGTGGCCGGCGCCAAGGCGCTCGAACGCGGCGCGGTAGCGCTGCATCGCCAGCACCTCGTCGGGATTGCCGCCGGCAAAGCGCACGGGGCGGCCGACCGTGATGGTCGACGTCTCGAAGCCGAATTTGTCGCCGCCATGACGCGCCAGCGTTCGCAGGAATGCCGCCAGGATGTCCTCGAACTTGAAGCGCTGCCGGAAAACTTGCGTGGTGTTGAAGCTGCTGCTCGCAGCGAATGTCTTGAACGACTGCAGGAAGCGGTAGACGTGGCGGCCTTCGAGGAACTGCTCGATCGCCCACGGGCCGCCCTCGGCCTGGGCGCCGGCGCCCGGCCGGTCCTCCCAGAAGCACAGCGCCGACACGTAGACGCTGTGGCGCTGTCCGCCATGGTCGAAGCGGATGGCTTCGACCCGGCGGTCGTCCGCCGCGATGGCTACGACCGTATTGCTGGTCCCAAAATCGATGCCGATCGAGACGGCGGGCGAGGCGCTCGACATGAACCACTCTGACAGTTGATTGGATAAGGGGGCGGACCACTAGCCGCTTTGCATGTCCGTGCCAAGGCCGCCTATTGCAGTGCGGCCGGAACCTGGCATCGACTGCCGTGAGATCCCGCCTCGGACCAGATGATTCGGCCCGCTTTCCGGCCTTTTGGCAATGGAAAGACCCCGCAATCGACAGGAACCAGCAATTTTATGTCCGAAACGGCCCCGTTAACCCGGCATTATGCTGCAATGCGAGACGTCGCATGCTGCTATGCAAACAAGATCATAGACAGTGGCATCTGGTATACATAGATTGCCCTTCGAAATGAGACAGCAAGACTGACCGTCTCAAGAAAGGAATTTCCGATGTCCAAGACCGCTTCCGTTGCTCTCGCTCCCTCCTCCTCGCTGTTCGCCCGCCTGATGGCCGCGATCGACAGCCTTCTGATGGCGAGCGCCGAGATTTCCAACCACAACGGCGACCTGCCGCGTTTCGGCCTGTAAGCAAGGCCTTGCCCGCCCCGCCGAGCGGCAGGCCGGCAGATCCCGCAGACACTACGTGCGAGCAAATGGCCCCAATCGGGGCCATTTTGCTTTTGCGTGCTTGCTTGGCTCCCCGGCGCACAACTGCGACGATTGGTCCGCCGGGGTACCTGCCGATCCGATTGTTTGTCCGCTGGCATCTCGCATACCATTCGACAACGAACAATGGATTGCACAATCAAAGGTGTAAGGCGGGGAAATATAGCGCAAGGCGGGAACCGGCCGAGGGGCACATCTGCCGCGAACCTTGGCGAACCTTAGCCGAAAGGAGCGGATGCCGCGCGTTGTCCCTGCTCATACAGTTTCTATCGGGACCGCCATGGGAGATCGACCGCAAGGGTGACCCAGGCACGTGAAGTGAGATGGGCTGACGCAAGCCGACAAAGAGCGGCTGCGTTCGAGGTTCGACAGGGAGAGAAACAAGATGAAGCCATTCGTTCTGAATGTCGCTCTGGCGGCAATCGCGATGTCGTGCGCCAGCAGCACAGCAAGCCGTGCGGCCTGGGAGCCGGTCCGTCCGGTCGAATTCATCGTGCCCGCGGGCACTGGCGGCGGCGCCGATCAGATGGCACGCACCATCCAGGGCATCGTCACCAAGCACAATCTGATGAAGCAGCCGCTGGTGGTCATCAACAAGGCCGGCGGCGCGGGCGGCGAAGGCTTCCTGGATGTGAAGACGTCGTCGGGCAATCCTCACAAGATCATCATCACGCTGTCGAACCTGTTCACGACGCCGCTGGCGACGGGGATTCCGTTCAACTGGAAGGATTTGACGCCGGTGGCGATGCTGGCGCTCGACGAATTCGTGCTCTGGGTGAACGCCGAAAAGCCGTACGCCACCGTCAAGGACTACGTCGACGCGGCGAAGAAGGCGCCGGCCGGCTCATTCAAGATGGGCGGCACCGGCTCCAAGCAGGAAGACCAGATCATCACGGTCGGCATCGAGAAGGCGATCGAGGCGAAGTTCACCTACATTCCCTACAAGGGCGGCGGCGAAGTCGCCGTTCAGCTCGTCGGCAATCACGTCGATTCGACCGTCAACAATCCGATCGAGGCGGTCGCGCAATGGCGCGGCGGCAAGCTCCGTCCGCTCTGCGTCTTCGACGCCCAGCCGATGGCCTATGACGAGCCGATCGCCGAGGGCAAGGCCTGGAAGGATATTCCGACCTGCAAGTCGCAGGGCCTCGCAATGGAATATCTCATGCTGCGCGGCATCTTCATGTCGCCCAAGGCCACCAAGGATCAGGTCGAATATTACGTCGAGCTGTTCAAGAAGGTCCGCGCCACGCCGGAATGGCAGGATTTCATGAAGAGCGGCGCCTTCAACACGACGTTCCTGGCTGGCGCCGACTACGCCAAGTGGATCGAGGCGGAGGAGAAGCGCCACGAGGGCTTGATGAAGGACGCGGGCTTCCTCGCGTCGGCAAATTGACGGGGATATCGACGGCGGCCGAGGACGCTGGTCGTCCTCCCGTCTGCCGTGACCGCGAAAGACCGCAATTCCGCCTGGAGGTCCCATGACTGAACGATCCGGATCCGCATCTGGCCCGGCGCACAAGACGCTGGAAATCGGCATGGCGCTGCTGATCGGCGCCTTCGGCCTGGTCGTGATCTTCGGCAGCCTGAAGGCCGGCATCAACTGGGGCGCGGAGGGCCCGCGTGCCGGCTTCTTCCCCTTCTATGTCGGCGCCGCCATCGTCGGCGCAAGCGCCATCAACGTTTGGAGCGCGCAGCGCGACGACGACGGCCGGCTGTTCGCAGAATGGGCACAGCTTCGCCAGGTCATGAGCGTCGTCGTGCCCACCACGATCTATGTCGGATCGATGCCGTTCATCGGCCTCTACGTCGCCTCCATGGTCTTCATCGCCTGGTTCATGCGCTGGCTCGGCGGCTATCGCTGGCTGACGGTCGCCGCGGTCGCTATCGGCATGCCGGTCGTGACCTATCTGGTTTTCGAGCGCTGGTTCCTGGTCCCGCTTCCCAAGGGGCCGCTCGAGGAATGGCTCGGTCTGTAACAGCTGCGCCGTCATCCCCGTTATTGCTGCAGGACGTATCGACATGGAAGAGTTGGCCAATCTGTTTCACGGCTTCGCGGTCGCCCTGCAGCCTTACAACATCATGCTGATGATCATCGGCATCACGCTCGGCGTCATCATCGGCGTGCTGCCGGGGCTCGGGGGCGCCAACGGCGTCGCCATCCTCCTGCCCCTGACCTTCAGCATGCCGCCGACCTCGGCGATCATCATGCTGTCCTGCATCTATTGGGGCGCGTTGTTCGGCGGCGCCATCACCTCGATCCTGTTCAACATACCCGGCGAGCCCTGGTCCGTGGCAACCACCTTCGACGGTTATCCGATGGCGCAACAGGGCAAGCCCGGCGAAGCCCTGACCGCCGCCTTCACCTCCTCCTTCGTCGGCGCGCTGTTTGCCGTCATCATGATCACGCTGGTCGCACCCCTCGTCGCCGGCTTCGCGCTGCGATTTGGTCCGGCGGAGAAGTTCGCGGTCTACTTCCTCGCCTTCTGCAGCTTTGTCGGCCTCAGCAAGGAGCCACCGTTCAAGACCATCGCGGCGATGATGATGGGCTTTGCACTCGCGGCGGTCGGCCTCGATTCGATCACGGGACAATTGCGGCTGACTTTCGGCGTCACGGAGCTGCTCAACGGATTCGACTTCCTGATCGCAGTGATCGGCCTGTTCGGCATCGGCGAGATCCTGCTGACGATGGAGGAAGGCCTGGCGTTCCGCGGTGGCAACGCCACCATCAACCTTCGGGTGGTCATTCAGACCTGGCGAGAGCTTCCTACCTACTGGATGACCTCGCTGCGCTCCTGCCTGATCGGATGCTGGATGGGCGTCACGCCCGCCGGCGCAACGCCGGCCTCCTTCATGAGCTACGGCATCGCCAAGCGCCTGTCCCGCCGCGGCAACAATTTCGGCAAGGGTGAGATCGAAGGCGTGATCGCGCCGGAGACGGCCGCGCACGCCGCGGGCACCTCGGCGCTGCTGCCGAT
>NZ_JALBHA010000352.1:0-6998 GCF_023006445.1 Bradyrhizobium sp. SHOUNA76 | reverse complement strand
ACCGATGCCGGCGTGCATGCGCGCGGCCAGGTCGCGCATGTCGATGTCGACAAGCCGTTTCCGCCCGGCCGTTTTCGCGACGGGCTCAATGCGCATCTGCGCCCGCATCCGATCGCGGTGCTGGAAGCCGAGATCGTGCCTGACAGCTTCGAGGCGCGCTTCTCCGCGGTGAAACGCCACTACCGCTACCGTGTCATCAATACGCGCGCCAATCTCGCCCTCGACATCGGTCATGCCTGGCGTGTGCCGCGCAAGCTCGATGCCGACGCGATGCACGCGGCGGCGCAACGCCTGCTCGGCAAGCACGATTTCACGACCTTCCGCGACACCGAGTGCCAGGCCAAGTCGCCGGAGAAGACGCTCGATCAGCTCGACGTGCTGCGCGACGGCCGCGAGATCACGATCATCACCTCGGCGCGCTCGTTCCTGCACAGCCAGGTCCGCTCGATGGTGGGATCGCTGGTCTGGGTCGGAGAAGGACGCTGGACCGCAGACGATCTCTCCGCAGCACTGGAAGCCCGCAACCGCGCAGCGTGTGGCATCGTCGCCCCGCCGGACGGGCTGTATCTGATGAAGGTGGATTATTGAGGCGAGAGGGGCGCGCTTTCGCCTCACCCACCGCTGTCATGCCCCGGCTCAAGCCGGGCGATGACAGCGGAAGTTGAGGCGGCGGCGATCGCCCTAGCCAAAATACCGCGTCAAAATCCCGCGATAGACCTTCGTCAGCTTCTCCAGATCCTTAACCGGCACCCGCTCGTCGACCTGATGCATCGTCTGTCCCACCAGGCCGAACTCGATCACCGGGCAATAGCTGGAGATGAAGCGCGCATCCGACGTCCCGCCTGAGGTCGACAGCTCCGGCTTGCGGCCGGTCACCTCCTCGATCGCGGCCACCGCGAGCTCGGTGAACGGGCCGGGCTTGGTGACGAACACGTTGGAGTTCGAGGGTTCCCAGACGATGCGGGCCTTGATGCGGTTGCCGCAGGCTTTTGTCAGCCGGGTCTCGACCAGCTCGCGCAGGCTCGCCTGGGTGTGGTTGTCGTTGTAGCGGATGTTGAACTTGGCACGGGCCTCGCCGGGAATGACGTTGTTGGCCTTGTTGCCGACGTCCACCGAGGTGAATTCGAGATTGGAGGCCTGGAACTGCGCGCTGCCATGATCGAGCGGCTCGTCGGAGATCGCGACGATCAGGCGCGAGATATCCGGCACCGGGTTGGAGGCGCGATGCGGGTAGGCGACGTGGCCCTGCACGCCGTCCACGTAGAGCGTACCGGATTGCGAGCCGCGGCGACCGACCTTGATGGTGTCGCCGAGCGTCTCGACATTGGAGGGCTCGCCGAGCACGCAATGGTCGAATGTCTCGCCGCGCTCGGCGGCCCATTTCAAGAGCTTGATAGTGCCGTTGATGGAGACGTCTTCCTCGTCGCCGGTGATCAGGAACGAGATCGAGCCTATTCCATCGGCGCGCGGCTTGCCGCCATTGGCGGCGAGATGCTCCAGCACCGCGGCGACCGAGCAGGCGATGCCGCCCTTCATGTCGACCGCGCCGCGACCGTGCAGAACCCCGTCTTTCACCTCGCCCGAGAACGCGCCGACGCTCCATGCGCTCTCGTCGCCGGGCGGCACCACGTCGGTATGGCCTGCAAAGGTGATGTGCGGCCCCTCGGTGCCGATCCGAGCATAGAGATTATCGACGTCGGCAGTGCCTTCCTCGCTGAACGTCACGCGGTGGCAAGTGAAGCCGGCGGCGCTGAGGGCTTTTTCAAGCACCCCGAGCGCACCGGCATCTTCAGGGGTTACCGAGGGGCAGCGGATGAGATCGCGGGCAATGGAGAGGGCATCGGTCATGCGCCCCGCTTAACATGCATGCCGCCGGGTGGGCTAGCACTGGGCGGGACAATTTCGATCTCGCGGCTCTGGTCCCAGCTATTGGCAGAGGGCGATACGGCGGCGTCCTCGACCTTGGCCAATGGATCAGGACCGAACCGGTTGTGGCCCTCGCTGCCCGGCATGCAGAACATCTCGACGAACCCCCACAGCCACAGGCTCGTGGCGGTGAGGCTGAACGGAAGCATCCAGCGGGCGTCAGGCAACAGGTCCGAGAACTGACTGTACAGGCCGGGTACGACGCAGAACGGGATGATCCACCAGCCGCGCCTGTCGCGATCATGCAGCCGCTTGATCGTGGTCGCCAGGAAGATCCATGAGAACAGCGCCAGGCCGGATGACCTCAAGATCGTATCCGTGCGGTCAAATGAGGCCGGCGAGCGATAGGTCCGGGGATCGACCAGCTTGAAGAGTTCGTCGAGGCCGAAGTCGAAATCGATCTTCAGGGATAGCTTCAAGGCGCCTTCGGCGCCGACGAGATGGATCACCTGCCCGATGACGCCGAGCAGCGCCGCCAGCAACGCGACGATCAGCAGCGCCTGCCACAGCAGGGCGCGGTTGATGCGACCGTCGAAGCGGAAGAGGTACGAGGTCCAGTCCATACGAGGGGCTCCGGGCGGCAGGGCCGTCCGAAGATTGGTCGCGATGGAGGGAGAGCGGGTTCGATAGACCACCAGCTCCGTCATCCTGAGGTGTGAGGCCTGGGACGCTCGCGTCCCACGGGAGCCTCGAAGGATGCACGGCCGAGATGCAACCGGGCCGTCGCCCTTCGAGGGCCGCCGAAGGGGCGGCCGCTTCAGGGTGACGGATCACATCTTGCGGACCGAGATCAATCCCGCAGCAGCTCGTTGATGCTGGTCTTGGAACGCGTGCGCTCGTCGACGCGCTTGACGATGACGGCGCAGGCGGTGCTGGGGCCGATCTGGCCGTTCTTCATCGGCTTGCCGGGCAGCGCGCCGGGCACCACGACCGAATATTCAGGCACTTCGCCGATGAAGACCTCGCCGGTCTCGCGGTCGACGATCTTGGTCGAGGCGCCCAGGAACACGCCCATCGCCAGCACCGCGCCCTTGCGCACGATGACGCCTTCGGCGACCTCGCTGCGCGCGCCGATGAAGCAATCGTCCTCGATGATGACAGGCTCGGCCTGCAGCGGCTCGAGCACGCCGCCGATGCCGGCGCCGCCGGAGATGTGCACGCGCTTGCCGATCTGCGCGCAGGAGCCGACGGTCGCCCAGGTGTCGACCATGGTGCTCTCATCGACATAAGCGCCGAGATTGACGAAGGACGGCATCAGCACGACGTTCTTGGCGATGAAGGCCGAGCGGCGCACGATGGAGCCGGGGACGGCCCGGAAACCGGCATCACGAAAACGGTTCTCGCCCCAGCCTTCGAACTTCGAGGGCACCTTGTCCCACCAGGTCGCCTTGCCGGATCCGCCGGGGATGACACCCATGTCGTTGAGGCGGAACGACAGCAGCACCGCCTTCTTCAGCCATTGGTTGACCTTCCACTTGCCGTCAGCGCCGCGCTCGGCAACGCGCGCCTCGCCCTTGTCCAGGATCTCCAGCGACTGGTCCACGGCTTCGCGCACCTCGCCTTTGGTCGAGGTCGAAATGCCGTCACGCGCGTCGAAGGCGCTGTTGATGGTGGATTCGAGGGCGGACAGGGACATCGGGATTTCCTCAGGGAAAGCGTGGTTTTGCGTGAATTGGAGCGCTTTTTCGGGATTTGAGAGGCCGGAGTCAAGGCATAGTCCGCCGTCGTCCCGGGCTCGCTTCGCGCCCCGGGACGACGGCGGCTAATGGGGAGACAGCCGCGCCAAAAACCCCGTCAGATCATCCGTAACATAGTCGACATGGGCGGCGTCCCGGCCTTCCAGTTCCCAATCCTCGCGCACCACCTCCTTCGTCCCATCGGGCACCACCAACACGGTGGTCATGCCGAGCTGGTGCGGGACAGTCAGGTTGCGGGCGAGGTCCTCGAACATGGCGGCTTTGGCCGGATCGACCGCGTGGTCGGAGAGAAATTTCCGATATGTCTGCTCAGCCGGCTTCGGCTCGAATTCGGCGGCGATGATGTCGAACACGCCGTCGAAATGGCTGGCGAAGCCGAGGCGCGCCAGCACGGCATCGACATGGTCGACCGAGCCGTTGGTCAGGATCAGTTTTCGTCCCGGCAGACTTGCGATGGCTGCGCCGAGCGCCGGGTTCGGCTCCAGCGGCGAATGGTCGATCTTGTGGACATAGGCGAGGTAGTCGTCGGCGGAAACGCCGTGCAGGGTCATCATGCCGCGCATGGTGGTGCCGAAGCGCCGGTAATAGTCCTTCTGGATGTTGCGCGCTTCTTCCGGGCCGACGTTCAGCCAATTGCAGACGAACTCCCCGATCCGCGCATCGACCTGTTGCCACAGATTGACGTGATGCGGATAGAGCGTGTTGTCGAGGTCGAATACCCAGGTGTCGACGTGGTCGAAGGTGCGTGGCGAATTCATCAAGACCCTCACCATCACGGCACCGCGAAGCGCAGCGTCTTGCCGCCGCTCGACATGTCCACCGCGCCGAAGCCCGTCGCGGCGAATCCGCGCGCGCCGCAATCGGTCTGCTCATTGGTCTCGAACTTGGTCTCGCGCGTGCACAGCTGCCTGTCGCCGCCCCAGTTCAGTGGCCGGTCCTTCAGCTTGACTGCGCGGTTGTCGGCGTCGACCGCTTCCGCGAAGCTGAAGATCTGCTTCGGCTGGCCGGTCACATCGGGGTGCAGGCACGTCTTGGGATCGATGCGATACCAGCCGCGGCTGGTCACGGACTTGCCGTCGTCGGTCGCGATCGCCGCCATCACCTTGTGCGGCGTGTCGTTGCACCAGGTGAGGCCGGTCGCAGACGGCGTCTGCACCGCATCGACCATGGTCTTGAAGAAGTTTTGCGAGCCCACGATGTCCGACGACAATCCGCGGCTTTTCAGGAACGCCGCCAGCGCGCCTTGCGTCTTCGGCCCGTCGACGCCATCGATCGGCGCGGCGTCATAGCCTGCGATCACCAGCAGGCGCTGGATGCCGGCGAGGCGGGCCTGCTCGTCGTCATATTCGGAATCCTCGGCGAGATAGGCCGTGAGGTTGCCGTCCGCTGCTTGCGTCGGCGTCACTTGCGTGAACGCGACTTGCGTCTGGCCGCTGCGGCACTGCCGTGCCGCCGCGATGACGAAATTGTCCTGCGCCACGCACAGCATGTCGCGGCCGTTCTGCGGGATCGGGGAGGCGCCATAGACGCCGAGCGCGCGGGCGTTGAGCAGGATGCGGTCGGCCGTCAGCGTGCCCTGCACCACCACGCGGCAGGTGGCGGGATCGATCCTGAACCAGCCCCGCGTTGCGGTTGCCGCCTTGTCGTCGATGCCGATCGCGGCTTCGACGACATAGGACATGCGGTTGCAGATCTTGAGATCGGCGAACGCCGGCGCGGAGGAGAAGAAGAACGAGACGGCTGCGGCCGGCAGCGTCATCAGGAGGCGGGTGAGGGGGGAGCGGCGGCGCCGAATCCCCGTCATTCCGGGGCGATGCGAAGCATCGAACCCGGAATCTCGAGATTCCGGATTCGCCCTGCGGGCGCTCCGGAATGATGGAGCAATGCGAGAGCTATGGATCCCCGGGCCTTCGCCGCGCCGAAGCGGCTTCGGCCGCGCAGGCGGGACGAGCCCGGGCATGACGCCCTCTCTTCTTCGCTGCTCGTCTCTCACTTGTGGATCAGCGTGCCCGTGCCCTGGTTGGTGAAGAGCTCGAGCAGCACCGCGTGCTGCATCTTGCCGTCGATGATGACGACGCCCTCGACGCCCTGCTCCAGCGCGTAGATGCAAGTCTCGACCTTCGGGATCATGCCGCCGGAGATGGTGCCGTCGGCGATCAGTTTTCGCGCGTCCTTCACCGAGAGCTGCGGGATCAGCTTCTTCGACTTGTCGAGCACGCCTGGCACGTCGGTGAGCAGCAACAGGCGCTTGGCCTTCAGCGCGCCGGCGACAGCCCCTGCAAAGGTGTCGGCGTTGACGTTCAGCGTCTGGCCTTCCTTGGACGTCGCGAGCGGCGCCAGCACCGGGATCAGCTCGTAGCCGATCAGCTGGTTGAGCAGCGTGAGGTCGACCTTCTCGGGGTCGCCGACGAAGCCGAGATCGATCGCCTTCTCGATGTTCGAGCCCGGATCGATGATGGTGCGCGTCGTCTTCGACGCCTTCACCATGTTGCCGTCCTTGCCCGACAGCCCCACGGCCTTGCCGCCGGCCTCGTTGATATAGCCGACGATCTGCTTGTTGACGGAGCCGGCCAGCACCATCTCGACGATCTCGATGGTCGCGGCATCGGTGATGCGCAGGCCGGCGGCGAATTCAGAGACGATGCCGAGGCGCTTGAGCATGGTCGCGATCTGCGGCCCGCCGCCATGCACCACGACAGGATTGATCGCGGTCTGCTCCAGGAGCACGATGTCGCGGGCAAAATTCTTTGCGGTCTCCTCGTCGCCCATGGCATGGCCGCCATATTTGATGACGATGGTTTCCTCGTCATACTGCTGCATGTGCGGCAGCGCTTCCGACAGGATGCGGGCCTGGTCGAGCGGGGAGATGTCGGTCATGTCGCGGTCTCGCTGGCGGGTCTAACGCGGCCTGCGTTCTATCTGATTGGCGCGCGCGGCGCAAAGTGTGGCTGGCATGCGGTCTCGTGCCCCGGATGCATCGCAGCGCTTCTTCAGCGGTGCGCTGCAGAGCCGGGGCCCATGTTGCTGGGTCCCGGCTCTGCGGAGCGTCACTGCGTGCCGCACCGCGTCCGGGACACGAGCATCACTTCCTCGCCACCACCGCTGCCAGCGTCACCGCCAGCCAGCCCAGAATCATCACCGTCCCACCCGTCGGCGCCGCGTACGGAAACAGCGAATGCCCGGCATATTGCCGCAAGCTGAGGTCGCCCGCGAACAGCGCGGCGCCGATCGCTAGGCCGGATGCACCAACGAGGCCAATTCCGCCGTGCAGAAGGCCGCGCGCGAGCAGGGCGACGGTCGCAAGCATGGCAGTTGCATGAAACAGCAGCATCGCGCTGGCGGAGGCCAGCCGGCTCGCATCGCCGCCATGCGCCG
>NZ_JALBHA010000351.1:0-7003 GCF_023006445.1 Bradyrhizobium sp. SHOUNA76 | reverse complement strand
CGACAGGATCGCGACGCGAAACCCGTCCGCCGCCAGCCGCCGCGCAGCCCCTGCCCCCATGCCGCTGCCGCCGGCGGTAACGAGCGCAACCTTCTCTGCTGCCATGACCGATCATCCCTTGAGTTGAGGCGAGCCACAGGCTCGGCCTATCATGAGGCCTTCTACAGCCAGACCTGTCGGCAGGTCCATGGTCGAAGGACGCACCTCATGAGCAATGCGAGATGAGCGATTTGCAGATCCGGAATTTGCGCCCCGGGGAGATCTCTCTCGCCATCGACTGGGCTGCGGCCGAGGGCTGGAATCCCGGCCTCTGCGATGCCGCCTGCTTCGCGGTTCCCGACGCGCAAGGCTTTTTCGTCGGCGAGATCGATGGCGAGCCGGTCGCGACCGTTTCCTGCGTCAATTACGACGACCGCTTCGCCTTCCTCGGATTCTATATCGTGCGCGCAGACTTGCGCGGCTCTGGCCACGGCCTGCGCATCTGGAATGCGGCGATCGCGCATGCGGGCGCGCGCGTGATTGGGCTCGACGGCGTCGTGGCGCAGCAGGACAATTACGGGAAATCCGGCTTCCAGCTGGCCTACGCCAATATCCGTTATGGCGGCATCGCCACCGCGCCCGCGAAGCCGCCTGCCGATGTCGTTGCGCTCGACAAAATCCCGTTTGCAAATGTGGAGACCGACGATGCCACGGTCTTCCCGGCCCGGCGCAGCGCCTTCCTGCGCGCCTGGATCAACACGTCGGGCCATGTCGGCCGAGCACTTGTGCGCGACGGCAAGTTCGCCGCATGGGGCGTGATCCGGCCGTGCCGGACCGGCCACAAGATCGGCCCGCTCGTCGCCGACGACCGCGCAGCGGCGGAGACGATCGTCCAGGCCCTGCTTGCGAGCGCCGATATCGGCGAAGTCTTCCTCGACGTCCCCGCCGTCAATCGCGAGGCGATCGCGCTCGCGGAGGCGCTCGGGCTCAAGCCGGTGTTCGAGACCGCGCGGATGTACACGGGGCCGATCGCGCCGCTGCGCATCGACCGCGTCTTCGGCGTGACCAGCTTTGAGCTAGGTTAGAGCGCAGCTCAGTAGCAGCGCATGATGTTGACGGTGTGCTCGCTGCCGCCGCGGCCGGGTACCGTCACCTGCTCCGTCGGGCAGCTCGGCACATAGGGCCGGTCGGACGGCACGACATTCGGCGGGAAGCGATGCGTCCAGTCCCAGGGAACGTCATAGGTGTAGGTATAGCGCACGTCGGTGGAGACCGGCTGCCCGGCATCGACGAAGGGCTGGCTATAGCCGGCGCCGTCGTAGAAGAACCCGCCGCCGCCCGGCCAGTAGACCCAGGGATTATTCCGCCGATGGAACCGGCCTCCCGGCGCGATCGGCGCACGCGCCATTGCGCCGGACGGCGCAGCCGTCACCCCATGCGGCGCGGCGCCGCCGGGTCTGGCAAAACTGTCATTGGCGGGAAGGAGCAGCGCAACTGCGCTGAGCGAGGCGAGCAAGGCCCCATGCATTCTATACGTCATGATACGCACCAACTCGTTTGGCTTAAGCGATTGCGGCTCCCCGCAGCTACGCTAGGCCGGGCCGTCGCCCACCCGCAAACGTATAATTAATTATTGGTTAAGGCACGGGATTAACCGCGGAACAACTGCGGCAAGTCGACCGGAATTCTCGGCTGACGGGCACTTCGTTCCGCGAAAGGCACCTCATAACCAGTTGATCGGAGTTGATCGCGGGCGGCCAACAGGTTCGGAACGCTCTCGCACTGCAACCGTTGGCTCCCGACACAAGCAAGGAGCATCTCGAATGCAGAACAAGTCAAAACTCCTCTGCCTGATCACGGCATCACTCGTCGCCGGCACTGCGGCTGCCTCGGCGCAGGGCTACGACTGGAACGGTCCGCGCGTGGGCTGGGACCGAACCGCGTCGCCTTACGAGCCGGTTCAGCGGCGGGCGTACTATCCTGATGTCGCGGGACCCTATGGCGCAATCAACGGCAGCAACCATCCGACCCCGAGCTCGACACAGGGCGATGTCGGCCCTGATGGCAACAACAACGGCACGCTGACCGGCGGCTATCGCTGGTAGAGTTGCTCGACGTGAGGCCCACCGTCCACATCGGACGGTGGGCCTTCGTGCGTCAACGGCCCTGCTGCTTGCGCAGCCAGTCGAGCATGTCCTGCGGCGTTCCAGTGCCTTGTCCAGTACCTTGCGTCACGATGGCGGTGTTGCCGCCGCTGCGGCGATAGACCGTCGTGCGCCCGGGTTCCTTCTCGATTTTGACCTCGGCCTGCGCCGGATCGCCGCTCTGGGTGATCACCGACGTGCCGTTTTCGTCCTGGACCATTGTGGTGTGGCCGTCGCCGGCGCCGGCCGGCGCCGCCGCAATCACGCTCATGAGTCCTATTCCGGATGCGAGCAGGAGCAACCTCATGTCACACCTCCATCATCGGCTGAACTGAAAGATCGCCAGCCAGTTGAAACGCCCGAACTGCCTTACGGCTCCCGTATTCATGTCTCCGATCTGGAGCAGGAGCGCGTTGGTGGAATTGCCGATCTGGGTGATATCGGCGGTGTTGCCCACACCGGACTGACCGATCACCGCATTGGTGGTGCCGCCCACCTGGATCACATTGGCATAGTTGCGCGTGCCGTTCTGGATGATGGTCGCGTCCACCGTCCCGGTGCCGCCGATCTGGATCACCCGCGCGATATTGATGCGGCTGTTCTCCTCGATCGTCACAGGCTGGACATTGTCGCCGAACTGCACGACCGTTTCGATACTGACATTCCCTCTCGTCACGCTGCGCTGGACCGACCCGGCGCTCGCCTGCGTCGTCGCGCCGATGGCGGCGAGCAACGCCGCCACGGCCAAGATTTGAATCGAGAGGCGCCTCAAGACCTGTCTGCCGCATCGCATCGCGCTTCCCCGTTCGTTCTCGACCCCAGCGAACTCGCTCGCCTGTTACGGGCCGGTCTGGACGATCGTCGAGGCGTTGATCGTGCCGAATTGCGCCACCGTGCCCGCATTCGTCGTGCCGAGCTGCGATATCAGGCTGGTCGCCGACTGGCCGGTCTGACCGACGAACGCGAGATTGTTCGCTCCCGTCTGCCCGATCGATGTGGAAGTCGTGCCGCCGAATTGCAGAACGCCCGTGGCATTGTTGGTGCCGTTCTGCGTCACGGTCGCACTGGTGCTGCCGCCGATCATGAACACGCCCGCCATGTTGAGCTGACTGTTCTGATTGAGTACGACCGGCGGGCCGCCGACCGAGACGATGGTCTTGATGTCGGCGGTCTGGGCACCGGCCGACCCGGCGCCGACCGAGCACAGAGCGAGCATCACGGCGCCCGCGCATCCCAAATGATGTTTCATGACATGCCTCGCCACTTCGGATCTGCTCACGGAGCCTGCTGGATGATCGTCGAGCCGTTCAGGATTCCGAGCTGACCGACGCCGGCCGTGTTGTTGGCACCGATCTGGCCGATCAGGCTCGAATTGATGCCACCGACCTGGCCCGCCAGCGCGGTGTTGGATGCAGTCGCGGTGGTGCCGCCCTGCCCGATCACCGAATTGTTGACGGTCAGGAGCGAGCCCGTCTGCAAGGTGGTCGCACTATTGGTGGCGCCGAACTGCAGCGTCGTAGCGCTGTTGCTGGTGCCGCCGCTCTGCGAAATGAACGAAGTGTTGGTCGTTCCGAACTGCAGCACGCTGGCGCTGTTGCCGGCCTGTGCATCGGCGGCCGTCAGCGCGCCGAACGCTGCAACCGTTGCAATGAAATAGGTGATCCGCATGTCAATTCCTCCGCGAGAATAAGCGAGCCATCACAATTGATCGGCCGGCCGGTTGCGGTGCATTCGAGAATGGCGCGGACGCACCGCAACTGGATGCGTCCGGCCAAACGGTTGTGTGGTTCAGTGCGCCGTCTGCGAGACGGTGCTGCCGTTGATGCCGAACACGCTGAGCTGGCCGACGCTGGCGGCGTTGTTCTGCAGCGCGGGCGGCCCGAACGAGTTCTGGGTGATCGAGCTGCCGTTGTTGCCGAACGCCACCTGGCCGGTGGCTGCCGTGTTCTGCACGCCGATCTGGTTCACCGTGCTGCCGTTGTTGAGCGAGGCCGAGCTGGTTCCCTGCATCGTGGTCGCACTGTTCACGATGCCGAGCTGGCTGGTCGAGGAGGTGTCGTTGGTAAGGCCCTGCTGCGAAACGCTCGAGCCGTTCACGACGCCGACCTGCACCGTGGTGGAGGTGTTGGCGGCCTGCGCGGCGGAGGACAGGGCGAACAATGCAACGGAAGCAAAAAGAAATTTACGCATGGAGAATCCCTTTCTAGCAAAGTTGTCTGACTGGGTTCTGATGCCGTCTTGGAAGAGGCCGACATCGTAGAGACAACTTTGAACCGATCGGGCTCCGTGCGACAGACTGCAGTTCATGCTAATCGGTACGGACTAGACGTTGCGCGAAATATCGGCACATGGAAGCGCAAGAGCAACTTCTATCCCGTGCCGGCGCGCGTCGTCTGCGCTTCGCGCCCCATGCTGTCGATCAGCCGCACCACTTCGATCGGCGTACGCAGCTCCAGCTTTCGCATCATCCTGGCACGATGGACCTTCGCCGTCACTTCGCTCACGCCAAGCCGCGCCGCAATCTGCTTGGCGACGAGCCCTTCGGCCATCAGCAGCATGATCTCGCGCTCTCGCGCCGTCAGCGTATCGACGCGCTGGCGGGCTTCACGCACGGTATCTTCGCGTTCCAGCCGCCTGCGATCGCGCTCGATGCCATGCCTGATCGCATCGAGGATCTCCTGCTCGCGAAACGGTTTTGGCAGAAACTCGACCGCGCCGCGCTTCATGGCTTCGACCGAGACGCGGACGTCGGAATGGCCGCTGATGAAGACGATCGGGATAGGCACGCCCGTCTCGGCGAGACGGCGCTGAAGCTCGAGGCCGGTCGGCGACGTGCCGGGAAAGCGGACATCGAGCACGAGGCACGCAGGCCCGGGCGAAATATTCTCCGCGAGGAATTCTTCCGTCGAAGCGAACAGCTTCACCTGGTGTCCAGTCTCCTCGCAGAGACTTCCGATCGCGGTTCGAATCTGAATCTCGTCGTCAACGATATAAACTATGGCTTGACCTGAATTCATGGCAACGGACTCCCCGGCTTGGGGCTCGATGAGCAGGCAACGAGCCATCCATTCTTCTTGCAAGCGAAAGCAATGTGCTTGGATGAATTCGCGGGGATCGGGCGAAGCGCATCGGTCCACCGGTTCGACGTCTTAAGGCCAACATGCGCTCGTGACGAGTGAAGGCGTTCACATATCGGGCTTCGTGATCGGAAGGAATTGAGCTCGCCGCCGTCCGCAGCGCGCGATCGCGAAAATGCGGCAATCCGGTGTCGTGCAGTCCGGTATCTTGAATGCAGTATCGCCAACTGCGTCATGCATCGCCACTCATGTGCCGACTCGAACACCCGGCGTCCGCTTCGCCAAAGCAGACGGGACGTTCAGTCAGTCTATCGAGTTCGATACCGCGCGCGTCATATCGATACGCTCGGTATGCATTTCGATCAAATCACGAAAAGTAGCACGGCACCGGCTTTACTACTGGATGATGAGTCGAGCCCGACCGTCGCCCCGGCAGCAGCGACATACGGACGATCGATATCGCTTTGAGAGATTTACAACCATAGCGCGATCTTTGTCCGTGCCGCCATCGAGGCCATTTCAAGAGGCGGGTTTTTGATATGCGATTTGTACCAATTATTGCCTTGCTCGGAACTGCGTGCAGCCTCGCCGCGATCTACATCGCGGGGCCCGCCGTCATCACCGGCGCGGCCGGGAGCGCTGCGGACAGGGCGTCGCACGCCCTGGACTCCACCAGGCGCCTGCTCGTGCCTGCTGGGCGAGACGTCCCGACTTTCGGGTCGGATGCGCCAATGTTCCGCTATGCCTCGATCCAGCGCGGCAGCATCGAGCAGACCGTCACCGTCACTGGTGCCCTGCAGCCGGTCAAGACGATCGAGGTCGGTTCCCAATTGTCCGGGCAGCTCGCCCGGGTCTATGTCGATTTCAACGACACCGTCACCAAGGATCAGCCGCTCGCCTTGATCGATCCGCGCAGCTTTGCGGCGAAGGTCGACGAAGCCAAGGCCTCCCTCGCCGTCGCCAATTCCCTGGTCGACATCGCACGGGCCAAGCTCGATCGCGCCAGGATCGACCTGCAAAATGCCAGGGGCAGCCGGGATGTGCTCGCCGCCAAGCTCGAAAGCGCCCAGGCGGTCAAGAGCTCGGCGCAGAAGACCCTGCAGCGGAAGCTGGCGCTCCAGTCGCAAAACGTGGTGGCGACGACGACGGTCGACGACGCGCAGACCGAGTTCACCGCACGCCTCGCCCAGGAGCGCGAGGCCGAGGTCCTGATGTCCCTCAACTCCTATTCGGTAGAGGGAGCGCAGGCCGACGTCCGCCGGATCGAGGCGGAGCTGCAGCAGGCTCGCATGGCCGTGCCGGAGAAGGCGGCTGTTCTCGCCGCGGCCCAGGCCGATCTCGACCGCACCGTGATCCGCTCGCCGATCGACGGCGTCGTCGTCGGCAGGTTCGTCAACGAGGGCCAGACGCTCGCGGTCGGACTGGAATCGCGCACCACCTTCGTGGTGGCGCATCGCCTGGAGGACATGGAGATCCACGCGCAGGTCGACGAAGCCGATATCGGTCGCATTGCCCCCGGCCAGCGCGCGCATTTCACCGTGGACGCCTACCCGGACCGCCGCTTCGAGGCGGTGGTGCGGCAGGTGCGCAAGGCCCCGCAGAACCAGCAGCACGTCGTCACCTACACCGTGGTCCTCGCGACCTCCAACCTCGATGGCGCGCTGCTGCCGGGGATGACCGCCCTGGTGAAGATCGTGATCGAGCGGCAGGACGACGTTCTGAAGGTGCCGCTCGCCGCACTGCGCTTCCAGCCCTCCGGCACGCGGCCGGACCCGGCTGGCACACGCAGCGGGGTGTGGGTCC
>NZ_JALBHA010000350.1:0-7066 GCF_023006445.1 Bradyrhizobium sp. SHOUNA76 | reverse complement strand
GACGAGGCCGGCATTGCCGCGCTCAACGGCAGGGCCGAAGGCCGCGGCCTCATGGACACGGTGATGGGCAATCTCGACCATCTGAGCGCGGAGGAAGAACGCTTGCTCGCCGCGCGCTCACAGGATTCGCGCCGCACCGGCGTCGTGCTGCTCGGCATCGACGTCGCCGGCGCCGTGCTGATCCTGCTGCTGGTCGCGCTGGTGATGCGCGAGAGCCAGCGCGCGACGGTACAGCTCCAGAGCACGCTGACCGAGACCACGGCCGCCAAGGAGGTACTCGCCGCGGCGGTGGCGGAGCGCACGGAGCACCTGGTCACCGCGCATGACGAGCTGCGCCTGTCGGTCAACGTACTGCAAAGCACGTTTCACAGCATGGCGGAGGCGGTGCTGGTCATCGACGCGGACGGCAATGTCCTTCTGTCCAATCCGGCCGCAGAGCGCATGCTGTTGCATCGCGCCGGCATGAATCTGCGCAATCTGCGCGCGCTGTCGGATGTATTTCACGGCGACGGCGTCACGCCGATGAAGGCCGACGAGCTGCCCTCGGTGCGCGTGCTGCGCGGCGAGAAGTTCGAGGATCTGGAGATGATCGTCCGCCCGCACAGCGGCAATCCTCCGCGTCATCTCATGATCAGCGGCCGGCCGATGCTGGACGGGCAAGGCGACATCTCCGGCGCGGTGCTGGTCTATCACGACGCGACCATGTCGCGCGAGACCGAGCGGCAGCTGTACCAGTCGCAGAAGCTGGATGCGATCGGCAAGCTGACCGGCGGCGTCGCGCACGACTTCAACAACATGCTGACCGTGATCTCCGGCAACACCGAGACGCTGGTGGAAAGCCTGAAGCAGCAGCCGGAGCTCCAGCGCGCGGCGCGGCTGATCGACGATGCCGCCGAGCGTTGCGCCGAGCTGATCCAGCATCTGCTTGCCTTTGCGCGCCGGCAGCCGCTGCAGCCGCGCAATGTCGAGATCAACGCCGCGATCGCGGACATCGCAAAACTCCTGCGCCCCACCCTCGGCGAGCAGATCCAGATCGAGACCGTGCTGGAACTGGGGCCGATGACCGCCCATATCGATCCGTCCCGGCTCACCAATGCCGTGCTCAACATGGCGATCAACGCGCGCGACGCCATGCCGAACGGCGGCAAGCTGCTGCTGGAGACTCACCGCGCCGTGCTGGACGAGGCCTATGCACAGGCCAATGCCGACGTGGTGGCCGGCCACTACGTCATGCTCGCCGTCAGCGACACCGGCACCGGCATGTCCGTGGAGACTCAGCAGAAGGCGTTCGAGCCCTTCTTCACCACCAAGGAGGTCGGCAAGGGAAGCGGCCTCGGCCTCTCCATGGTCTACGGCTTCGTCAAGCAGTCCGGCGGTCACATCAAGATCTACAGCGAGGAAGGCCACGGCACCACGATCAAGCTCTATCTGCCGCCGGGCGAAGGCACGACGGATGTCGCAGCCGCGCTCGCGCCGCAGGCCGAAGGCGGCGCCGAGACCATCTTCGTCGTCGAGGACGACAATCTGGTGCGCAACTTCGTCACCGCCCAGCTCCAGAGTCTGGGCTACAGGACGGTGGCCGCGCCCGACGGCAAGGCCGCGCTCGAATTGATCGACGCCGGCGAGCCGTTCGACCTGCTGTTCACCGACGTCGTCATCCCCGGCGGCATGAGCGGGCGCGAGCTCGCCGAAGAGGTGGCCAGGCGCCGGCCCGGCGTGAAGGTGCTCTACACCTCCGGCTACACCGACAACGCCATCGTCCACCACGGCAAGCTCGACGATGGCGTGATGCTGCTGACAAAGCCCTACCGGAGAAACCAGCTCGCCGAGATGATCCGGAAGGCGCTGGGCGGGGTGAGCTAACCTCGTAGGATGGGTAGAGCGCAGCGAAACCCATCGTCTCGCCGCGCGGCCGGAATTGATGGGTTTCGCTGCGCTCTACCCATCCTATACGGACGACACGTTGCCACGCTCATCGCGTCGCCAGCACCACGGCGGCCAGCGTGAAGATCAGCGCGGCGATCTGCCCTGCGCCCAGCGGCTCGTGCAGCGCGATTGCCGAAGCCACCACGCCGATGACCGGCACCGCCATCGTCCCGATCGCAGCGACCGAGGCCGGCAGGCGGGCGAGCGCTGCGAACCAGCTGACATAGGCGATGCAGAATTGGACCACAGTAGAATAGACCAGCAGCCACTAGCCGAGCGGCGTCACGTTCGACAGATGCGTGGTCTCGACTAAGAGGCCGATGATCGAGATCGGCAGGCAGCCGATCCCGATCTGCCAGGCCGCGGCTGTAATTGGCGGCAGATGGATCGGGTACCTCTTCGAGAACACCGTGCCGATGGCAAAGCCCAGCGCGCCGCACAGCGCCATGACGATTCCAGGCAGCTTCTCGACGCTGGCGGTGATGCCGTTGCTGCCCATGATCGAGGCGAGCCCCACAAAGGCCATCACCAGTCCCAGCGTGCGAAGCAGCGTCGGCCGCTCGCCCAGCACCGGCCAGGCGATCAGCGAGGCCCAGACCGGCATGGTGTAGGCGATCAGCGCCGCCTCGCTCGCCGGCAGCCAGAGCAGCGCCAGGCCCATCAGCACCATCCAGCCGGTGACATTGAGGACCGCGGCGGTGATGAGGCGCGGCCAGATCCCCGGCTCCACCTTGAGGCTCTGCCGGCGCATGACCGCGAGCAATGCTAGGAGCACCGCGCCGAGCACGCCGGTCACGCCCCGGAGCGTCAGCGGCGGCAGCTCGGAGAGCAGGAATTTCGTCACCGGCCAATTGAAGCCCCAGCCGATCGAGGTGATGGCGAGGAACATCAGGCCGGCCGGGGCGATGCGCGGTCGCGCATCCCGGCGAGTCGAATCAAGCATGAGGCAGTCCGGCAAATTGAGCGTCAGCTTGGCGCGGATTCGCGGTGCAAACCACCACCGCGGCGGGCATACCTTCCCTCGCCTTCCGTAGGGCTACGTGAGTCCTGCTGACGCAACCCCATTGCCCAAAAATATACCTGCCCTGTGAACAGCGGGATGAAGCGTCCGCATCACCACGGGATGCAAATTTTTTCGGTTGGGAATCCGTGAGGACTCACTGATACTTGGCTCCACAACAGGCGCGGGCTTGCCCCCTGTTATCCCCCGCAATCCACCATATTTAGTATTTGATTCAGGAACTCGCACTAGTTCTTGACGGGCGCAACGGAGAGTCCTAGCTTTCGGTCCGTTCGGCGCGAGTGAGTTTGCGTCCCGCCGGCACTCCCCCAAAGGGTCTCGCAAATCGTCACTCCGCCCGCCAGCCAAAGGCAGCGGATGAGGGCTTGTCTGCCCTCGGATAGCGGGCTTTTCGGGCGCCAGAACGGGCCGGCAACAGGCTCGCATGGCAATTGTTGAAGTGACTGTGGGGCGTTGAACGCATGTCGGGCCCATCCCCTTGGGGGCGGATGGTTCTGGACATGCCGGCGGATGATCGATGCACGCATCGAAGAATCGCGTCGGGAGAACAAGGGCCGGGTCCACCGGCTGAGCTGCGATGCCCGAGGCCGAACGGCCGAAGGGCTCGCGAAACGAAATGTCGACCCGGCACGCCTTCAACGAGGGGCGAGACCGGTCAAAGATAAGGACGGGGCAAGACCATGCGGATTGAGCGGCGCCACACCACCCACGGACAGTCACCTTACGCGGGAATCGATTTCCGCCTGACCACGTCGGAGATTCGCAATCCCGACGGCTCGGTCGTGTTCAAAATGGACGGCGTCGAGGTCCCGACCGAGTGGTCGCAGGTCGCCTCCGACGTGCTCGCCCAGAAGTATTTCCGTAAAGCCGGCGTTGCCGCGCGCCTGAAGAAGGTCGAGGAGGAATCCGTCCCCTCCTTCCTGTGGCGCTCCGTGCCCGACACCGACGCCCTCGCCGCGCTGCCTGAGAAGGAGCGCTATGTCAGCGAGCTCTCAGCCAAGCAGGTGTTCGACCGCCTCGCCGGCTGCTGGACCTATTGGGGCTGGAAGGGCAAGTATTTCTCGACCGACGAGGACGCCCAGGCCTTCTACGACGAGCTCCGCTACATGCTCGCCATGCAGATGGTCGCGCCGAACTCGCCGCAATGGTTCAACACCGGCCTGCACTGGGCCTATGGCATCGACGGTCCCGGCCAGGGCCATTATTACGTCGACCCCTTCACCGGCAAGCTGACCAAGTCCAAGTCGGCCTACGAGCATCCGCAGCCGCACGCCTGCTTCATCCAGGGCGTCGGTGACGACCTCGTCAACGAGGGCGGCATCATGGACCTCTGGGTCCGCGAAGCGCGCCTGTTCAAATACGGCTCCGGCACCGGCTCCAACTTCTCGCGCCTGCGCGGCGAAGGCGAAAAGCTCTCCGGTGGCGGCCGCTCGTCCGGCCTGATGAGCTTCCTCAAGATCGGCGACCGCGCCGCGGGCGCGATCAAGTCGGGCGGCACCACGCGCCGCGCCGCCAAGATGGTCGTGGTCGACGTCGATCACCCCGACATCGAGACCTATATCGACTGGAAGGTGAAGGAGGAGCAGAAGGTCGCGGCCCTCGTCACCGGCTCCAAGATCAACCAGAAGCACCTCAAGCTGGTGCTGAAGGCCTGCGTGAACTGCGAAGGCTCGGGCGACGACTGCTTCGACCCCGAGAAGAACCCGGCGCTCCGCCGCGAGATCAAGCTCGCGCGCCGCAGCCTCGTGCCTGACAATTACATCAAGCGCGTCATCCAGTTCGCCAAGCAGGGCTACAAGGACATCCAGTTCGAGACCTACGATACCGACTGGGATAGCGAAGCCTATCTCACCGTCTCCGGCCAGAACTCCAACAACTCGGTCTCGCTGAAGGACGACTTCCTCCGCGCCGTGGAAACCGACGGCGACTGGAATCTGAACGCCCGCACCTCCAAGAAGGTGACGAAGACGCTGAAGGCGCGCGACCTCTGGGAAAAAATCGGCTACGCCGCCTGGGCGTCGGCCGACCCCGGCCTGCACTTCAACACCACCATGAACGACTGGCACACCTGCAAGGCGTCCGGCGACATCCGCGCGTCCAATCCGTGCTCGGAATACATGTTCCTGGACGACACGGCGTGCAACCTCGCCTCCGCGAACCTGCTGACCTTCTACAACGTCAGCACCAAGCACTTCGACGTCGAGGGCTACGAGCATCTCTGCCGGCTCTGGACGGTCGTGCTCGAAATCTCGGTGATGATGGCGCAGTTCCCGTCGAAGGCGATCGCCGAGCTCTCCTACGAGTTCCGCACGCTCGGCCTCGGCTACGCCAACATCGGCGGCCTGCTGATGACCATGGGCCTGCCCTATGACAGCAAGGAAGGCCGTGCGCTCTGCGGCGCGCTGACCTCCGTGATGACCGGCATCACCTACAAGACCTCGGCGGAGATCGCCGCCGAGCTCGGCACCTTCCCCGGCTACAAGAAGAACGCCGCGCACATGCTGCGCGTCATCCGCAACCACCGCCGCGCCGCCCACGGCCAGTCCAACGGCTACGAGGCGCTCAGCGTCAACCCGGTGCCGATGGACCTCGTCTCCTGCCCGCAGGCCGACCTCGTCACCCACGCGCAGGCGGCCTGGGATGCGGCGCTCGAGCTCGGCGAGAAGCACGGCTATCGCAACGCCCAGACCACGGTGATCGCGCCCACCGGTACGATCGGCCTCGTGATGGATTGCGACACCACCGGCATCGAGCCCGACTTCGCCCTGGTGAAGTTCAAGAAGCTCGCCGGCGGCGGCTACTTCAAGATCATCAACCGCGCGGTTCCCGCGGCGCTGCGCGCGCTCGGCTATCGCGAGAGCGAGATCGCGGAGATCGAGGCCTACGCCGTCGGCCACGGCTCGCTCTCCAACGCCCCCGGCATCAACGCCTCGACGCTGAAGGCCAAGGGCTTCACCGATGAAGCCATCGCCAAGGTCGAGAAGGCCCTGCCGACCGCCTTCGACATCAAGTTCGCCTTCAACAAGTGGACCTTTGGCGAAGACTTCATCCGCGACCAGCTCGGCATCGGCGCCGAGGCGATCGCGGCCCCCGGCTTCGACCTGCTCCAGGCCGTCGGCTTCACCAAGCGCGAGATCGAGGCGGCCAACGTCCACATCTGCGGCGCGATGACGGTGGAAGGTGCTCCGCACCTCAAGGCCGAGCACTATCCGGTGTTCGACTGCGCCAACCCCTGCGGCAAGATCGGCAAGCGCTATCTGTCGGTCGAGAGCCACATCCGCATGATGGCGGCGGCGCAGCCCTTCATCTCGGGTGCGATCTCCAAGACCATCAACATGCCGAACGACGCAACTGTAGAGGACTGCAAGTCCGCCTACATGCTGTCGTGGAAGCTCGCGCTGAAAGCCAACGCGCTCTATCGCGACGGCTCCAAGCTCTCCCAGCCGCTCAACTCGCAGCTCATCGCCGACGACGAGGACGAGGACGATGCGGTCGAGTCACTCTACGAGAAGCCGATGGCGGCGCGCACCGCCCAGGTCTCGGAGAAGATCGTCGAGAAGCTGGTCGAGCGCATCATCGTGATGCGCGAGCGCGAGAAGATGCCGGATCGCCGCAAGGGCTACACCCAGAAGGCGGTCGTCGGCGGCCACAAGGTCTACCTGCGGACCGGCGAATATGATGACGGCCGTCTCGGCGAGATCTTCATCGACATGCACAAGGAAGGCGCGGCGCTGCGCTCCTTCATCAACAACTTCGCCATCGCCGTGTCGCTGGGTCTCCAGTACGGCGTGCCGCTCGACGAATATGTCGACGCCTTCACCTTCACCCGCTTCGAGCCGGCGGGCCCCGTGCAGGGCAACGACAGCATCAAGTACGCGACCTCGATCCTCGACTACGTCTTCCGCGAGCTCGCGGTGAGCTACATGTCGCGCTTCGACCTCGCCCATGTCGACCCGACCGAGTCGAACTTCGACGCGCTCGGCAAGGGCGTCGAGGAAGGCAAGGAGCCGGACGGCGACGCGGGCCACCACGCCTCCAAGCTGGTGTCACGCGGCCTCACCCGCTCGCGGACCGACAACCTCGTCGTGATGCGCGGCGGCAGCGCCGCGGTCACCCAGG
>NZ_JALBHA010000034.1:0-30486 GCF_023006445.1 Bradyrhizobium sp. SHOUNA76 | reverse complement strand
CGTCGCCGAGCTGTCCTGGGACATCCAGCGCTACCGCATGTTGCGGCATAAATTGCTCGAGACCTATCGCCAAAAGGCGGTTGAGGCGGCGCTGCGGCGCATCGACATGGTCGGAATTGATCCCGAGTTCGAAGCGGAGGCCGAAACCTACACGCTACAAAATGCCCTGAGCTGGCGGTGTGATCCCGTCGCTGCGTCTGAGATCGAGGCGCGCCTCGCGACCTACGGCTTCGACCAACACGCCATCAGCACCGAAGTCTACGTTCAGGCGCGCGAGGTCTTGGTCTTGTTCGAGGGGCTGCTCAACGCCGCACAAACCAAGCGCATGCTGCTCCTTCGCGAGATCAGGAATCAGCGCTTCCTCAATGGACCGCTGCGCCAATCGCGTTGAAGAATCGCTTGGCCATGGAGCACGTGCCCCCTATTCAGACTTACGCTCAAGGACAATTTCAGTCGGATCGCACTTTGAACAGCGCCGAACCCGTGTGAGACCGGATTCTTCGCAATGCCCGTGTCGGAATTGTCCCATGACTGCCCTTCGCTCACAGGACTGCGATGTTAGCTTTCGGAAGTGAGACAGCGCAATTCGAAATAGCCAAGGGCAGCCTTTCACCGGTCCGTCTAATTCGTCTTCCCTACAACCATAAGAAGCGTCAGCCAGCTTCCGCCCAGGTGTGTTTTCGAGCGCTGGCCCAGCATTCATCGCGTCCCTGAGGGAAGGGCTCTAATGGTCCGTGACCGTCATTTGCGTTCGCAGGACTGCGAACAGTCGGCTACGCCACAGACTAACTTTCCAAATATCGATGGCGAAGTCGTTCCTATCAGGACTTGTGGTTAGCCCGGGGCCGGCCTCAGGCCGCGATCGCGGCGATCAGCGCCCACGGCCGCCAACGATGCTTCGCCTCCGGCAGAGATCGAGGGGGTTTGCGCCTGGTCTCGAGTGCGCCTTTAAGCGTGCTGGAACAGGGCGAGTCGAGTTGCCGCAGACGAAATTGCAGGACTGTTTGATTTCTGTTGCGATGAATATCAGCTGGATGTATTTAATAATTAAATCTTGGATTAAATCCTGGCGCTCCATTCCGAAAACGCTAACCAAGCGCGGTGACGAATGAGCGCCACCCAACCGCGCGCCATGTTCACTAAAAGCGAGCCGGCGGCGAACGCCGCAAAAGCTCCGACGTCGTCCAGCAAGGAGGCCAAAATGGGCTTAAAGGAATCCCTGGTTCTAGCAAGCGCACTGCTCGTCTGTTTACCGGCCACCCCTGCGCCAGCGGCTATCGCTGACGCCTCGTACACCTTCGCTATTAACCCCGACATCCAGCGCGGTTCTCAGTTGGCACTTGTGATCGCACCACTCGGGCAAGCGAAGCACGACGGAGACGCCGTTGAGCTGGTGGGCGGCCATGGCGGCAGATGGAATCAAGGAGGCGGCGGCTGGCATGCCGGGATGCACGGCGGCGGCGGAGGTGGCAGACGTGGAATGATGGGCCACGGCTTCAACAACATGCAGGGACGTGGCGGAGGCGGCGGCTGGCATGCCGGGATGCACGGAGCGGGCGGCGGTGGAGCGGGGCACCGCTAGAATGCAAATCCGTTAGGACGTATGTGGCGCGCCTCGCAACGATGCGAGATGCGGGGTGGGCTCGTTGCCGCCCAAGATGACGGATGCCGAGGATGTCAGGACGCTGCCCCCCGGCAAAATTGTCTCGTCGCACGAATTCCATGCTGAGCAGGGGATTTAAATGCGATCTTACAGCGTAATCGAAAGTCTCTTCTTGGCTCTCCTGCTACCGACCACTCGCAAGATGATTTTGAGCTGCGTCTTGATAGGGTCGGCATCGTCTGCCACCGCCCTCACGATGGAAGCGGCGATCGGGAGTTGTCGGATAAAGGTCGGTCGGCCGATCGTTCAGGCCTGCATGCAAGCCGGCGGCGATTTCGGCGGCTGTCGTGCCCGGGCAACCCCACCGGTCCGCGCCTGTGTAATGGCGGCTCTGAAATCCGCCAACGGACGTGCGAACGTCGCGATCGAGGTTCCAGCCGAGGTGGCGCCCAAACTCGCGCCGGGAGCCCCGCTTCCCGCCGGCTTCATTGCACCGCCGCGCACGATTTCGGACATCACGGCGATCCTCGACAGTGAAAAGCCAGATCTGAAAGCCATCGAGAAGTTGAGGTCCGCGGCTGAGGCATTGCCAACGGGCAAGGAATCCCCGCAAAAGCTGGCGCAATTCTATTTCGATCGTGGCAACGCACGGGCGCAACTAGGACGGCTGGACCCATCGATTGCGGATGCGAACAAGGCCGTTGAAGCAGGTCGAGCGGCTTCCGACCCGAGCATGATGGGGCGCCTGATGCAGTTTGCGGGGCAGCAATATCTGGCAGCCGGCGAACCCAGAAAAGCGCTTGAGATCTACCAGCGTCAACTCCGTGACATCGCGAACGCGGCTGGCGGCAAGGGCTACCAATTCAACGCAAATCGGCAGGTTGCCGGCATTCTGATCCAAATGGGCGACATCGCACAGGCCGAAGCTTATCTGCGGCGAAGTCTGAGTGCGATCCAGGAGGCGAGGACGAGCGGCCATCCCGCCTGGCGAACTGCCTATGCCAGATTTGGTCAGTCCTGGGAGGCTGAGGTGGAATTTACTCGCGCCATGATTTATGAGGCGCGAGGGCAATTCAGCGAGGCGGAAGCCTCTTATCGCACGACAGAGCAGCGCAAGCGCGCCAGCATCAAGGAACTTCTGGCCTCACCCAACCCGCCATCCGCATCAACGCTGCTGTGGTCGATCGACACCACCGTGCTGAACCTGGCTCGAACGGAGGCGCGCCAGGGAAAACTGGCGGAAGCGGAGGTCGACGCGCGCCGTGCTCTCCTTTCTCGCTTGAAGGACGTGGGGAAATTCAACCCGGCTACGCCGCGCTTCATTGTGGGTCTCGCCGGCATGCTCGTTGAGCAAGGCCGCTATCAAGAGGCTACGCAATTGGTGCAGGCCGCGTTGGAAGTCAATCAAGCCCTGGGACTTGCGGAAGACTCACAGCCAACCGTGCAATTCCTCGCGCAACTTGCGGGCATCCTGACGCTCCAGCGCAAGGGCGTGGAGGCAAACGGGATCTATACACGGATCGACAAGGCCATCGTCAATTGGGAGCCGCAGCGCCGCCAGGCGTTCGAGCTCAATCCCTCGCGCATCCTTTCGCTGTATGCGTCCGGTCAGGTCGACGCGGGCATCAGCGCCGCCGAGCAGTTGCTGCAGAAGCAGATCAGCCGTGTCGGCGAAAGCCATTTCGACGTGGCTTCGGTGCGTGGCACGCTGGCGGTCGGACTGATGCGTGCCCATCGCGATGCGGAGGCGATCCGCGAATTCAAAGCTGCGATCCCCGTCATGATGGCGAACACACGCGAGAACGCCGATGAGGAAAACACGACTGTCACAGCCGCTCGCGTCCAGAGGCTGCAAATGACCGTGGAGAGCTATTTTGCCCTGCTCGCTCGTGCACCGCGACCGGCAGACGAAGTCGGCGAGGAAACTTTCAGCCTTGCTGATGCGATCAGGGCTCGCTCGGTCCAGCAGGCACTGGCCGCGTCCAGCGCCCGCGCGGCCGCAAAAGACCCAATCCTCGCTGAGCTCGTGCGCAAGGAGCAGGACCTCACGAAGCAGGTCAATGCCCAGCTTGGGCTCTTGAACAATGTGCTCGCAATCCCGACGTCGGAGCGCGATGAAAAGGGCATGCAGCAGATCCAGGCCGCGATTGCGACATTGCGCGTCGAGCGCGATAAGGCACGGCTGGAGATCAAGCAGAAGTTCCCGGCCTATGCTGATCTCGTCTCACCGAAGCCGCCGAGCCTGGCGGAAGTTCGGTCGACGCTTGCTGAAGGCGAAGCCATACTGTCCGTCTACTTCGGCCAATACGGTAGCTTCGTCTGGGCCATTCCGAAATCGGGCCCTCTCGCCTTTGCCGTAGTGAAAGCCGGCATTGGTGATGTTGAAAGGAAGATCCGCAAGCTGCGCGAGGCGCTTGAGCCGCAGGCGGCGATGATTTCCGACATCCCGCCGTTCGACCTGAAGCTTGCTTATGAACTCTATGAGCTTCTGCTCAAGCCGGTGGAGAGCGGCTGGAAGCCCGCCAAGAATCTGATTGTTATCACCAACGGTGCGCTCGGCCTGTTGCCATTGTCACTGTTGCCGACCGCGCCAGCTGAGATTGCACCCGAGGACGATCCGTTGTTTGCGGGATACCGACACGTGGCGTGGCTTGCCCGCACTCACGCCGTTTCAGCTGTCCCGTCTGCAGCGGCCTTGCGCACGCTGCGCCAATTGCCGCCGGGCAAGGCGGGTCGAAGCGAATTGGTGGCGTTCGGCGACCCGTATTTCAATATGGATCAGCTCGCGGAGGCAGAAGCTGGTCAGGTCAACGTTCAGGTGGCTGATCCTACCGCGAGTCTCACCCGCGGCGTGCCGCTGAAGCGCCGCAATAGCCCGAATCTCGATGGCGTCGACAGTGCGGAATTGGGTCTGCTCCCTCGCCTGCCGGATACCGCTGAGGAGCTGAAGTCGATCGCGCTGGCGCTGCAGGCAGATCCATCGAAGGCGCTGTTTCTGGGCAAGGATGCGACCGAAGGCGTGATCAAGAAGCTGAATCTCTCCGGATTCAAGATTCTGGCTTTCGCGACACACGGACTTGTTCCGGGGGAGCTCAATGGTCTGACTCAGCCCGCGCTCGCGCTGTCCTCGCCCGCAGTCACCGGTGAGGCCGGTGATGGGCTTCTGACGATGGAGGAGATCCTGGGCCTCAAGCTCGATGCCGATTGGGTTATCTTGTCCGCTTGCAATACCGGTGCCGGCGCGGGAGCCGGAGCAGAAGCCGCCTCGGGGCTCGGTCGCGCCTTCTTCTATGCTGGGACCCGTGCGCTGCTCGTCACGAACTGGTCGGTGCATTCGCAATCCGCGCGGCAACTGATCACCGACCTGTTCAGGCGCCAGGCTGACGATTCAACGCTGGGGCGCAGCGAAGCTCTGCGCCAAGCCATGATGGCTCTGGTGGATGGGCCCGGTTATCTCGGCAGTGAAGGCAAAGCGGAATTCGCATATGCACATCCGCTATTTTGGGCGCCGTACACGATCATTGGCGACGGCGGCGTGCGGCAACCGGGCGCCGGAGGGAAGGATTGAGCGGCGAGGTAACAAGGCAGGCCATGAACAAGATGTGGGTAGGCGCTTTTGCCGTCAGCCTTCTGATCCCGGGGGTGGCACACGCGACGCAACTCATCACGGAGGAGGAAGCAAGGCTACCGCCGCCAATAGGTGCCATTGCCGCAGATCGTCGTGGAATTCTGCGCGGCCCCAGGGTGGAAGTGGTCTTACCGGGAGAGACCGTTCACTCGCCGTTGCGGCTTCAACTGAAGTTCGAAGCCTTTGGCGGTGCCAAGATTGATCCGGAATCGGTCAAGGTCATCTATCTTCGTACCCCGAATGTCGATCTCACTTCGCGGGCCAAGCCGTTCATCCGACGTGACGGCATCAATATCCTGGATGCGGAACTGCCGGCGGGCGAATACACGCTGAGAGTGGACGTGAAGGACACCGACGGTCGGCCGGCCAGCACAATCTTCACCCTTAAGGTGGAGCCGTAGTATGCCAATGAGCTGTCTCTATTGCCGATCGGAAAACGCCGAGGGAGCACTGGTTTGCGCAGCCCGTTCGCGCGACATTGCCATACCGGCCACGCTGATCGACGAGTTCGATGATCTCGTTCGAAAACGCGATTCTCTGTGGGATCAATTGCGGAACGCACGAGCCGAGCTCGAGATGATCAGGAATCCCACGAAACCGACGCTCACCGATGGAATGTCCGTTCTGCGCCGAAACGATTAAGGATGAGGCGATCGTCTGCAAGCATTGCTCGCACGAGCTGCGGGTGGTGCGTCCGATGCTGGCGAGATCGATGATATCGTTGGCCAACTCGATGGCTTGAGGCGTGAGCTCGACCAGGTCAACGCCAGTCTCGAGCGACATCGGCATCCGCTGCGGTATTTCGAGCTATGCAGTGCCGTATGTGCTCATTCCATCGCTGCTTCTGGTCATCGCGTACAGTCTCGTTACGAACGTATCCAACATCTCGCCGCTTCCACTGCGGCTCGCTTCCGTTGTGATCCCGCTGCTGTTTGGCTTTGCCGCCTATCGCGTGCACAAGGTGTCGGCGAATGGCGCCTTTGTCTTGGCGTTCTGCACGGTTTTTGATGCCGGGACCGTTGTCCTTGCCGAAATCGGCAATCGTTTTGTGATCGGGCGCCAGCCGGGCGAGCAGCCACATCACTTCGACGTTGCGGCCAGCTTCACGCTCGAGCCGGCGGCTCGAATGAACACGGTTGGGATAGCCGTAAATGTAGAGCCCTAAGAGCGCAGCCGGATGATACGACGGCCTACCGGTCCCGGCAGGCTCAACGCCACCGAACCCAAGTTCTGCCAGATCAAGGGCCGCAACGAAGGCGGCGGCTGCTTCCGGTCTACCCCTATGGCCGACCACCCGGGATGCTGCCTAGACTTCGCATTCGGGACAGCAGGCGACATTCGCAAAAATTTAAAGAGCCGCCAACTGAGGCGGCCTTACCTCAGGGAAAAAACGCCGCTCGCTTAATCTGTGTCGCGGGCAGCGGCTTCCCAGGCCCGGGTGGATTTGCAAAACCCCGGTGCGGCACGAATTGCATAGTCCTATCGTGGAGTCTGAGCAAAATTGCTCACCTTTGCTCCGGTGACCGACGCTACAGAGTTGCCGCAAGAACCGCACCTGATGATCTGCGATCGATGCCGCATGCCCGCTGCACAGGCTGCAATATCGTCATTTCACTGCCCTGGTGAGCTTGTGACACCTCCGATCCAACTAAAAAGGGCGAACGGATCCATCTGAGAACTTCCCGCTAACAAGCACCGTCAGCCAGAAAGAGAACTCTCGAACCAAATTCAAAGTGTTGGTCAATATTGACCAGGACCGACGCCATGAGTTGAGCCAGACTGGGTCTATCGCCGTTCCGAGAGGCAGTTATCGGCGACGGAGAGATCAGTATGCTCCCGCCTAACTTCGGGGAAAGCAGATGTCATCTGTCCAGCCAAACCCGCTATACAACAGCGCCGAGTTCGGAATTCATCCGTGTTTGAGGTGCGGCAAGGCTATGCGGCTCGTTTGCATTGAGCCTGACCAGCCTGGTCACGAAGTCCGCATCTTCGAGTGTTCGGAATGCAAAACGACCGGCAAGTTCAAAGCCGTGATATAGTTGTCGACGTCGGAGATAAGCCGAGTCCCAACGCTCGCTTCGCCGAGGCGCGAAATGGCGCTCCGATGAACAGGGCGAAGGGCCCTTCGTCTGCTGATTATTGGCCCCGCCTCTGGGCGAAAGGCCAAAGCGGATGTGCATGAGGCCTAAAATCGGCATGGCCGGCAGGACCACCAATACACCGTTTGACCCGAGAGACTTTCTCGCCAACGTGGGCGAGGGGAAGAACATAGGCGAACACGATCTTCTACATCCAGAAGGGGCGGGTGAAAGGTTGTCGTCATATCAGTTTACCCCACCAGCGAAGTCGCGCTGATCGGCTATACCATGCCGGTGTGGGCTTCGATTGCCGGTCGGCTTTTCGCCGAGCACCGTGTTGCGCACGACGGCGTTGTTCAAGGCGCTCGCCGGGCTCGCGACCATCATGGGCGGCAACGGCATCACTGCGAGCTGGGAAAGCTTCACGGCATCGTGGTGGCCTTGGGCGGCGCGATCGGCTTCGCATTTGGCACCGTCTTCGCCAAGAAACTGCCAATCCAAATGCCACTCTCATCGGCCGCTTGGCAGATCCTGATCGGCTGTCTTCCAATCACGTTGATCGGACTCGCGATCGAGACCCAGCTTGGCTGGAGTCCTGATCGTCTATGTGACGCTGATGCGGCTATGTGAGCTGGTTCGCGGCGCTGGCCCGGCTTCGGGCCTCAATTGCCTCGATCGGCACGATCGGCGTTCCCGTCGTCGGCGTGGTGGCATCCGCTGCGACCCTGCACGAACCGCTCGGCGCGGGCCAAATCGCGGCCCTGATGAGTTCACCGTGCCGTTGTGCCGCATCCATCACCACGAGCTGCACCGGCACGGCAACGAGCGGGCGTGGTGGGCGAACCTGCAGATCGCGCCCTTACCGGTCGCGCTAGACCTGTGGGCCGCGACCCCGGTCTACATTGCGGCCGAGGCCACGGTCAAAGCCGCGCCGCTTGCCGCCAACTTGGATTCGGAGGCCGCCGGATGAACGGTCTGTTCCAAACCACGCGCGAGCTCACCGTCACGGCGCTGCCGGTCGAGTTGGAGGCCTTGGCACCACCGCCCCTGCTGCTGCCGGGCGAACAGCTCGAACACTACCGCGCACTCCGGAACGCGATCTTTGCCGACCTTGCGCCGCAATCCGCCATCGAGTGGTTGCTCGCAATCGATGTCGCCGAGCTGTACTGGGACATCCAGCGCTACCGCATGTTGCGGCATAAATTGCTCGAGACCTATCGCCAAAAGGCGGTGGAGGCGACGTTGCGGCGCATCGACTTGGTCGGGATCGATCCCGAGTTCGAAGCGGAGGCCGAGGCCCACACGCTGCAGAATGCCCTGAGCTGGCGATGTGATCCCATCGCTGCGGCCGAGATCGACGCGCGGCTTGCGACCTATGGCTTTGACCAACACGCCATCACCACCGAAGTCTACGTGCAGGCGCGCGAGGTCCTGGTCCTGTTCGAGGGCCTGCTAAACGCCGCACAAACCAAGCGCATGCTGCTCCTTCGCGAGATCAGGAATCAGCGCTTCGGAGCCGGACCGCTGCGCCGGCTGCGCTGAAACCACAGATCGCGATTCCGACCTTTCCATTCCGGCAGGCGCTCAAGGATAGCATCAGCTTGATCATATCGTTCGCATCGCTGCGCCGTATTATCCTGGCACAACCGAAAGGAAGCGGTTGGCCCTTCGTTCAAATTGGTCACGATCGGAGCGAGGCCAACGAGAGAGCATGGCGCAGCCACAGTTGAGACCGGGCTACATAAGGCGATCGGGGGTCTGCAAGCATTCATCAAGGCCTTCATCGCTGTCGATGAGTACCGTCGCGCTCTAATGGCAAATCGAACCGCGTGAGCGACCTGCGCCCGGCGCGGTCCGTGAAGCAGCGCCTGGCTGAAAATGCTAGCAGATGTTCAAACAGCAGCCTCACTGACTCGGCTGACTTAAAGGTTCGCGGGTGCGATGCCGCAGTCCGGTGTTGCTCCGCAACTCGCTTTCCGGATTCTTCTCCGGCGACTTGCAGGGTGACCGTCCTTGCCGGACCGGGACCTGGTTTCGCAGACTGCGAAACCGACTCGCTCATCGTCGGCTTCTCCATGGTCCGGAAGCAGTCCTGCTGGATCAAGCGTCGCTGGAGTTTAATGTGCCGGACAGCGCTTTTGCGCTCCATGCATTCGCAGACCGACGTGGTAAGGGGCACGATCACGCATCTCGGCTGCTCAAGCGATGTACGTCCGACCGAACCACCTCCGATGATCTCCTCGCTCGCCGCTCAGAGCGAATCGAACTGCGCCAACGCAGGACGGTCGGCCTCCGGCATGTCGGCTGGAGCTGGACAAATCTGGCGCTGCGTCCGAAGTGCGCCAGCAACTTCGTCTCGGTTGGCTTCAGGTAGTGACTTGCGCCGTGAGTGCCCGGGACTTGCCCGCAGCCGACGACAGCTCAGTGATCGCTCTACAACCTCCTCACACTGACCGGAAACGAACCGAAGTACTTTCCCTATGTTAGCTAAGGTTGGTTGTTCGGTGGTCTTTCAATGAAGCGCCGGCTGCCATTGAGAAGTTCAAGGTTGTTGGCGATAACGGGATTACCAGGATCGAGCGAATAGGCCTTTTCGAACTTCCGTCGCGCCGCACTCAGATTGCCGCGCAGCATGTACGAATATCCCTGGTCATTCAGGATCTGAACGGTTTCGCCTCCCAGCCGGATCGCTTGCGCATAGGCCTGATCGGCCAGGTCGAAACGACGCAGCTTGTCGTAGCTCGCTGCGAGACCAATCCAGGCCGTGACGTCCTTGGGTGATTTCTCGACGGCGTCCTTGAAATAGCGCTGTGAGAGCCCGTAACTGCCGCGATTGTAATGCTCCAGCCCCAGCCGCACAGGCTCGTCCGACGGGTAGTACTTGACGTCGGTCGGCTCCTGCACCGGGTCCCCACCCGGTGGCTCGACCGGAGCCACGATGGCAGCCTCCCTCGTGGTATAGTCACATCCCGCAAGGCCTGGCGCCAGCCAGCAACAGGTCAGCAGTAGAATGGCACGTCGCATAATTTTTGTCCCCCGCCCGGCCCAGCGGACTCACTGCACCGCACGCAAATGTCCCTCGTAAACTCAACTACCAAAAGCCGCTACCTGCCCGCCGCCCCGCCCACTGGCACCGATACTCCCGCCGATGCTCCCGCACCCAATCCAGTTACGTTGACATTCTGCGTGACCGGAGGCCGCTGGCCCATGAGTTTCGTCGGATCGCCCATGTCGGGAAGCTGATCCACCGGCTGTTGCTGGTTGCCGTATCGCGTTACGGCCGCACCCACGCGCCGCGCGTCGTATGCGATCCGGCGATCGCCGACGTATCGCGGCCATGGATGGATTGTATGAGTCACGGCGTTGACCTGCTTGGCATCGCCGGCGGTCATCGTGATGCTGTTTGAACGCTGAAAGTAGCGGTCCACCTCGTCATGACCGGCGACGCCGTAACATCCCCCGAGCAGGATGGGCGCAAACAGAACCAGATACCTGATCGTCATCTCGCGCGTCCTCTAGTTTAGAGTTTTGACGACCGTCTGATCGGCACTAGCGGCCGGGACGACGACGGGGGCCCGGACTTCAGGCGCGATGATGTGGCCATACGGTCCCTTCACCTCGCCTCCGGAATTGACGTAGTCATTGTAACGCTTGCGGACTTCCATCTGGCCGTTGAGGAAGAAATCGACGTCGTTGGCGGGCAGACGGGAGTCGAGTGGCGAGGCCAGTTGCTGACCGGGTGCCGCCGGCGCCACCAGGCGCGGCGTCACGATGATCACCAGATCGGTCTCCTCCTGCTGATACGATTTGCTGCTGAACAGGCTTCCAATCACCGGCACCGAGCCGATCCAAGGCAGTTGCGAAACGTCCTGCCGATTCCGGGTCTGGAGCAGACCGGCGATCGCAAAGCTCTGGCCGTCGCGCAACTCAACCGTGGTTCGCGCGTCGCGGCGGGTCAGAGCAGGAACGGTCGTCCCCTGGATCGTCACCGCGTTGGCGAAATCAAGTTCGCTGACCGACGGCTCGACGCGAAGATTGATCACACCGCGCGAGAGCACAGTGGGGACGAAGGCGAGCTCAACACCGAACTTCTTGTAGTCAATTGTGATGGTAGGAAAGCCGTTTGTCGTCTGGGTCGGGATCGGTACTGGAAACTCGCCGCCGGCGAGAAAGCGGGCGGCATCGCCGGACAGCGTGGTCAGATTTGGCTCCGCCAGCCGGCGTGCCAATCCTTTGGTTTCCAGCGCCGAGATCAACAGGTCCACCGAGCCCCCGCTGCTGGTCCTGACAATGCTGGTCAACAAGCTTCCGAACGGGGCCGGTGCGATGCCCCCCGCAGTACCGGCGAGCGTCCCCAGAGTTCCGAGGATTGGAAGGCTCCCCGTCGGGTCCTTGCCGACAGTTCCTCCCCCGGCACCGAGAGGACCGTTGGCGGTATTGATCCCACCAATCGGTGACCGACCAGCGGCGGTCACACGACCCAGCCCGGTATTACCAACGTTCGTGCCGTTGGCATTGGCCGCATAAAGATTGACGCCGAGGTTGCGGCCGGCTTCTCGGTTGACCTCAAGAAAGCGCACCTCGAGCATCACCTGTTGCGGCGCCGCGACGCTCATCGCGTTAACGACGACGCCCCCTTTTGCGACCGTGCTGGTGGCGATCGCCATCGCCCGCTCGGCCGTAACTGCGTCAGCGGCGACCCCGCTGAGCACCACCTGGCCCTCGGAAGCCGACACGCGAATACCCTGTCCGCCGGTGCTGGTCCGGATGTTCTGCTGCAGATTGCCGGTATCGATCACGACCTCGACGTCGAGGATCCCGATCTGCTTCATCGAGCTGTCGAACAGGATGACGTTGGTAGTGCCGGTCTGTTTGCCCTGCACGTAGATGAGATGATCGCTCAGCGACTTCACGTCGACGATGTCAGACGAACCCGCCACGATCGTCGCAAAGGCCGTGTCGACTTTGAAGGTGCGTGACTTGTTGACGACGAGCTTGACCCGCTGGACGTCATTCATCTCGCTGACGATGACGCCGCCGGAGGAGCCGCGCCGGTCTGCAGCCGCCGCGCGGTCGGTGAACCCAGAGGAGGCGAGCGCCGCGCCCAGACCCATCACGCCGAAGGCGAGAAGCCTCCAGACCTTGCTACCCGAAACGCGATCGCCAGTCATCCGAGTCCCCCCACTGCGATCCACGGAGATCCCCGCAAATCTACGTACTCGACGTCCTCAACATGTCCCCTCTGCGCACCACGTCGCAGAGCTTACAATCTGTCCCACTACAATTCGTTACTTCGTGTTTCCAAGATCATCCTCCTTCATGCAGGCAGGTTGCAAGACGTGATACTTACCGCACCGCCGCGAGCAGAAAGAAAACTCTTCAATGTTGCCAGCGCGCATCATTCCCACGGGCTGTGGGGAACTATCCCGCAGCACGACCGCCGTTGGCGCGCTCGCGTCGCGGCTTTGCTATCGAAGGACATTCGGTCGCACGCTTGGAGATTCGCTTGCCGAGTGCAAATCACTCTGATGCAATTCCGCACCCGCGCATTTGGCCGAACTCGACCAACCTAGTTCCCGTGCAAAATATGTCAAGCATGCTGCCATATTTGGGCTAGAAGGGAATCTGGTTGGAGGCGCTCGGCGCGTTGAGCGTTGTGCCCCATATGGGCATCAGCATCGTAAACTTTGCCTGGGAAGCTGTAACACTCAGGCTGTTGCTGTTGGCCCCCACGGTCAGCGTTGGCGTCAGACCTCCGAAAAACAGGAAGGGGGCCGCGTTCTTCTTGGCGGCGGTGGACAGGGGATCCCCGATGCAGCCGGCCGGCGACTGCGGCGGGCTTTGAAGCAAGGCAGGCGTATAGCAGCTAATCATGACCGCACGGGCGCCAGCACTCGCGAGCGTCCGCAAGGATTGCATCGTGATGGCATAGCGCCCGAGATCGAAGATGACGAACATCAACGTGAAAAGCGCCACGGACACCATGATAAATTCAAACGGCGCCATCCCGCGATTGTCGAGCTTTCTCATCATTGCACCAAAGCGACAACTTGGGTGTAAATGATGGTGGCCGGAGCACAGCCTTGCGTGCTGAGGTAGCCGCCACCGCTCATGTGGATCGTTTTGGCGATCACTTGCGAACAGGTCGTATTAGAGCTGGCAGTCGTACCGGCCCAGCTAACGTCGACCTTGGGGAAGTAGATTGCCCCGCCCAGGCTAACCTGGCCGCCACCGTTTATGGTGACCTTGTTGCTGGTCTTGCTCGGGGCCTGATCATCAATCAGGACGCCATTTAGATCAGAGGAGAAGGTGTTAGTGGCAGGTGCGGAGAGATCAGCCGTCCCCCCGTTGATGGTAAGCTGCGAGTCTCCGAGCAAGACGAGGGTTACGCCCACGCCTTTCAGTTGTCCGCCGGTCATCTTTATATTTGCTTTGTAGAAGAAATATGTTCCCGGGTCCAAAACGTACTTGTCGCCGTTCTGCACCGTGAAACTGCCGTAGGCTCCAGTCCCGGCGCTATTTGGCGCGCAATGCTTCCACCCATCCGCCTGAAGGGTGCAGGGCATATTTGTATTGCCCGTCCTGCTGTTGAACGATGCGGTGTCCAGTTTGCTGAGCGGATTGCTAGCGTACGTCATGAAATAGTTGTGCGGCACGCTAACATTGCTGCAGCTGCCTGTGGGGGTGCAGCCACTTACACCATAAACTGCCCATCCCGAGCCGGTGAACGTTGGAGTGCTGGCGAGTTGAACACTGGTATCCGACATCAGAGCGCAGCCAGTTCCGTTGTTGCTGAGGTTACCAGCAAGCTTGAGTGCGCCTGAGTCAGGTCCAAGCGCCAGGACGCAGGCCTCGGTCGGCTGCTGGACCATTGCAATGGCTTGGGCGGGGATGTTGACGGTGGTCAAACCCAGCACGGCCGCCAGGTACGCCGGTTGTTGCTGGCTGACTCTGGCGCGAACAGCGTTGCCGGTGCCTGCAGGTGGCGTTGTGAACGCGCCCGCATTGTAATCGCCGATATCGATCTGCACGGCCCGCGAGGTTCTGGTCGGTAGGCTTGTCGGACAGTTTCTGCCCGGATAGCCGGTAGCGTCGTTGGGACTGTAGTTGCAAAACCCATTCTGAGCCGCGAATTCCTTGCCGCGATAATCCACTGTCTGGGTTTCGCAGGCCGCACCCGCCATCGTACATGACAGCCGCAATGCGCCCGAATAGGCCGCTGAGTCGGCGGCGTTCTGCGCGTGCTGGCGGGTGACGTACCACGATCCGGCCTCGGCCCCGATCGCGACTACTCCGATGAGCGGCACGAGAGCGATGACTGTTGCTAATGCGGCGGAACCTCGTTGGGAACTGAGCAGATCACGCATGGAAACACCCTACTGGAAGCGTTCTGAGTGACGCAGCGTATACGTGCAGGTGGTCGGACACAGCAGCGAACTCACAAAAGGCGGGCGTGCCCCAAGCGGGGCCAAAGTGATGGTTGTCGAAAATGTAATGTACTTTGGAGAAGCTAGATTGCTTGGCGAACAGGCGGCGCCTGCGTCACCGCACAAAACCTGAAGGTTGCTGATCGCATGACCAGAGACTGTCGTCTGTAGCCCAGTCTTCCAGCTCACCGTGCCGTCAGGGGCGAGCGGGTTAGCGTACTGCACATATTGCCCGAAGGAGCGCAATGCGCTCCATGCGGAGATAAACTGGAAGCCCGCAGCAGCCAGGTCGGCGAGCGGCACAAGCAGGAACGACGCCAAGAAAATGTAGACGATCATGGCCTCAAGCCCGACGGCGCCGCGTTGATCCACGATCAACGACTTCTTGTGGCTCATGAGTTGACCTCCACCGATACTCACCCTTCCGGTCTCGACCGGAACAGCACTCACCAAACGTAAGGGATCACTCTCCAGCGCGATGCTTCGTAACTGGAATATTCCGGGCAGTTGCGCCGAAGCAGGTCCTCTTCGTAATAGATTCGGCAAACCTGAACGCCGATATGCAAGACGAGCAAGACCGCTGTTAGCGGTGTCGGACTTCTCAACACCACACCCAACACCGCGATTTCTTCCGCGAGGTAGAGCGGGTGCTTGATCCACCGATACGGACCCGTTTGCACCACGTTGCGCGCCTGTGGCACCAGACTGAACGACCTGCCAAGATGTCGGATGGTGACCAGCATCATGATCATGCCGATCAACACGCACGCGGTAGACGCCAGGTTCGGCAACGCCTTGTCGGTTTCGCCGAAGAAGGCGATCGTCCACGGCATATAGGTGCCGACGAACGCCGCGATCCTTGGGAGACGGCCCTTCGCTTGCGCCTTCGCCGGCGGCCGCGTGATGATCAACAGCGCCAGGAGCACGTAGAAGGCAGCGAGGCAGACACTCGACAGGAGCGACGGCCAGGGATCATGAGCCGATGATCCGATCTTGATGGCGACGCCAAACGCCAGCAACATGAACCACATGCCGCCGAACAGTTGCATTGTTCGATCGTAAGAGGACGGTTTCGAAAGGACAATCGTGCTCATGGCTACTTACCGAAGCTGGCGAACGAACGCACGAGGTGCAGAATGGGACTTCCTCCCAAAATGACGAACATGGCTGGAAGCAGGAACAACACCATCGGAATGGTCAGCTTGGCGCCCAACTTGTGTGCTCTTTCTTCAAGCTTGGTAATACGTTCGCGCCGGAGGTCGACGGCGACACTCCGCAGAGCCTGGCCCACGGGCGTTCCGTATTGCAGGCTTTGGCCGACCATGATTCCGAATCGGCGAAGCCCATCCGACGTAGCTCCCAGTTTCTCGAATGCGTCGCTGCGGCTTGGCAGGATCCGGAGATCATCAAGAAGGCTGCTCATGACCCGGGCTATAGCGGGATTGGTCTCCTGCATTTCTTGCGCTACACGTGCCAGCCCGCTTTCCAGGCCCATTCCCGCTTCGCTGCACACAACCAGCAAATCGATCATGTCCGGCGTGCCCAGCCGAATGGCGGCATCAAACCGTCGCTTCAGCACCGCCAGTATCAATCGCGGCGCCAAAATCCCGATCGCCACGCCGATAAGCGTGAAGACCAGCACATCCAGCAGTGCCTTCCCGAAAAGCTGAGCGACACCCCCGGCGATGATCGGGCATAGGGCCATGCTGACGGCTTTGACACCGATCCAGGTCGGCAAGGCTCGATGATGATTGAAACCTGACGATTGAAGGATGGTTCGTAGCTGATCCAGATTTTCCTCAGCATAGAAGCGACGATACCGCATGCCGAGTGACGAAAACCAACCGGTCACGTCCTGGAAGGGTGCGGACCGGCCAGCAACGCCCATCACGGCGTTCGACACCCGGGCGTCCAATGTACGAACGTGTATTTCGCGGATAATCAACATGCAGGACGCAGTCCCAGCTGCCATCGCGAGGGCCACCAGACCAAGACCAAACGTCATAGCTCCGTTTCCCTTCTGACCATCCAACTTATCACCAGGGCTCCGACAAGCACCGAAATGACTGCGTAAGCCAGCAGCTTGTTTCCAACCGGATCGGTGAACAGCAGATCAACCGTTTGCGGATTGGCTGCGTATAGCACCCCACCCGCAATCAAGGGCGAGATTGTCAGCGCCCGGGAGGAAAAGATCACCTCTCCTGCCAGCGCCTTGGCGCGAGCAGCCAGCGCAACACGTTGCCTGACAGTGTCTCCCAGGTTCTGCAAGGTCTCGGCCAGGCTGCCACCGGACTTCAACTGGACGGCAAGTGTCACCGCAAAGATCGCATACTCCGCCACCTGCGTTCGCCGATAGACAGCTTGGACAGCTTCCTCTGCAGGTCTTCCGAGATTCACTTCGCTGCATACGATGGCGAACTGCCCGGCCGTTGGCTGCGGCATATCGCGCGCGAGGGCACGAAATGCCTCGTGCACAGGCAGACCCGATCGCACGGTACTTGTCACCAGTTGGATCGCATCAGGCAGCTGTCGAAAAAGCTGAAGAGCGAAGCGACGTTGCTGCCATCCGAACAGGCCTCGGATCACAATGAGGGTCGCGATTGCAGCGACAATGGACGCGTAGGCGATGGAATATCCCAGCTGGCTGTTCGCATAAAGGATCGCTGCTGCTCCGAAAGCACCGGCAAGCAGCACATAGGCCGGATGCAACGTGTAAGTTATATCGGGATTGTAATTGGACAGCCGATTGAGAAACTGATCCTGAGACCCGCTCTCCAAGCGGCGAATGGATGGCAGGTTAGCCGGATGAGACGTTGGCAGAGCTACCGCCAACCGGCGATTGATGCGTCTTTCCCGAGCGTCGAGCCACAACGAAATGGCTGCTGCGCACATCGCGAGCGCCAGAACAGTGACGATCACGGACTCCAGCGTCATATTTGCCTCATGGCCTCGGTCCAAGCACCATCTAGCCCGAAATAGACAAGACGGCTCTTGAACTTCGGAGTTGCAAGGTTGGACTTATAGCTGCCCGATATCCGCCCGTTCACATCCTCCTCCTGATACTCGAAGGCTGCGATGTCATTGGTGGTGATCACCTCCCCTTCAAGACCGATCACCTCGCTGATCTGAACGATGCGGCGCTGTCCGTCCCGCATGCGTTCGACCTGCACAATGAGATCCAGCGCAGCGACGATCTGACTTCGAATGGCGCGCGACGGTAGATTGACCTGTCCCATCTGCACCATGTTTTCGATGCGGGTCAGGGCATCCCGGGTACTATTCGCGTGCACCGTGGAGATCGAACCATCATGGCCGGTGTTCATCGCCTGCAGCATGTCGAAAGCTTCAGAACTGCGCACCTCGCCAACGACGATCCGGTCGGGACGCATGCGCAGGGCATTCACCAGCAGATCGCGTTGTGTCACCTGCCCTGTGCCCTCGAGGCTGGGAGGCCGGGTCTCCAGGCTGATCACGTGCGGCTGCTGAAGCTGCAACTCCGCCGCGTCCTCGATCGTGACAATGCGTTCGGTGTGATCGATGAACTGACTCATCGCGTTCAGGAGCGTCGTCTTGCCGGATCCGGTGCCGCCGGAGACCAGAACATTGAGCCGCGAGCGGGCGGCGATCTCCAGCAATTGCCCGATGGCCACGGTCATCGAGCCGTTTTCAATCAATCCTGCGATGTCCAACCGGCGGCTTGGAAATTTGCGGATGGAAATGCACGGACTATGGATCGCCAGCGGCGGGAGGATGATGTTGACCCGGCTGCCATCCAGCAGGCGACAATCCACCATCGGACTGGATTCGTCGACGCGCCGACCAACCTGCGCGGCAATCTTCTGAGCGACGGAGGCGATGTGATCATTGTCGCGGAAGCGCACCGCAACTCGTTCCAGCTTGCCGCTTCGCTCCACGTAGACATTACTTGGACCGTTCACCATGATATCGTTGATCGATTGGTCCAGCAGTAGCGGACGGAGCGGCCCGTAGCCGGTCATGTCGTCGGCAATTTCGTCCGCAAGCTGCAGCTGCTCGCGGCCCGACAGCTCAAGCCGTTCCTGGTTGGCAATGTGATGGATGATCTCTTCAATCTGCCGCCGGAGAACCTCCCGCGAGACGGTTGCGGCCACCGCGGGTTCGATCTGCTCAATCACCCGCTCGCGCAGCGAAGGCGGGATTATGGGTTGGTGGATCGCTGGTTCGTCGCGCCTTGGCGCAGGTGACGGCACGCTCGGTGCGGATGCAGCCGCGCTGGGCGGCGGCAAAGGCAAGCCCATCGCAGATGCGGGGAGGCTTGTCGCCAATGAAGATACGTGAGCTGGCGCGTCGTCTTCACGCCTACCAAATTTTTTCATCGCAGATGTGCTGTGAGCACCCTCCTCCACCAGCCAGTCCGCTCGGCAGCGACGCCGCTGATCTCCCGTACGATCGGTGCCAGGTGACGCCGCAATTTTCTGACGTGCTTCAGAGCTGGAATTCCGAGATTGAGCGCCTCGGTCATGCCCTTGCCGAGATCGGGAACGACGATGTCGGGCTCTGCACCCAACGCCTTGACAACCGCCGCCCGCGGCAGGCCCCCGGGACGACCGGCCCGGTTGAGCAAGGTAAAGACCCGGTCCTTGCCCGCGATGTTGATCACGGCGGTGCGTAGCGCATGGGCATTGCGAAGTCCGGTCACCTCGGATTCGAGCAGCACCATCACATGACGGGAAAGCGCAATCACGGGATAGATCGACGGCGGAAACGGGACGGGTACATCGACGACGATGTAGTTGAACCGTTGACGCAGCAGACCCAGCACGTGTCGTACGCCAGCTTCCGTAATTTCAAGCTGCGCATCGAGGTCCTCGTCGGCCGAGACCAGGCAAACCCTTTCGTTGACTTCGATTGCCGCGCGCTCGAGGAAGAGTGTGTCCGCCCGCGTCGGATTTTCCAGAGCGATACGCAGCCCCGGCCCCGGACGAACACCCAGCATCACGGCAGCCTCGCCGCCCTGCAAATGAAGATCAAGCAGCGCCACCTTGGCCTTGGTTGTCTCGGCAAGTTGCAGCGCCAGATTGATCGCGATGCTCGTGGCGCCGGCGCCGCCCTGCGCCCCGCAGATCGAGACCACGTGCCCGCCACGATCGATCTGGTTGGCTGCCACGTCGCCGAGCAGCTTGGGGCGCAGCTTGTCCAGCACCATATCGCGCGTGAGCGGCCGCGGCAGATACTCGGTCAAGCCGAGCTCCAGGAGCTCACGGTAGAAGGTGATCTCCCTGTTATCGCCGATCACGGCTACGCGGACATCGGGCGGACAGACGCCGGCCAGCCTTTCCAGTTCGGTAAAAGGATCATCGATGCCACTGATGTCTACCACCAGCGCAAACAGGTCGGTGTCGGTTTCAAGCATCCGTATGGCATTGCGGATGGTGCCGCGCCTGATCGAGAGGTTGGCGCCTTCGAGCCCCTTGCGCAGCGCCGCAGCGCTGAGCTCATCATTTACGAAACCGATGATGCGGTTACGCGTGACGATCGACGTCGATTCTTCAGGCGGAGTGGCTATGGCAATGTTCATCAACGTTTCTCCGACAACCTGTTATCGTAACCCACCGCCGTTGCAGTCGGGCGACCAGCTTCCGATGCACCGTCGCAGCTGACGAGAGCGTCTTCTACTTGCTTCCTGACCGTGTATTGTTTGACCTCACCGCCTGAATGAACGACCACTGCCGTTCTCTGTGCGGAAATTGCATACTGGCGGGCAAGTTCAGGCGACACATCACAGCTCGACATCGCGCCGGTGTCTGCCTTGTCCCACTGATCGACCGCTGCGCGCACGGCCAAGGAAACCGTCCCGAGCTGCTTTGCGACGGTGACTTTCTTGACCTGTACCGGCGTAAGCTCCAGTGACACGGTCTGCGTTTGCTTACCTGCCATCCCGCTGATGGGGCGTGCGCCCTGCACGATCTCCTGATCGATCGCGATGACTCGAACATTCCGCAGAATGGTTTCGCTCAGTGCGCGACGCGCGGTGTCGACTTTCTCGAAGACCTGGGTCAACACGACGTCCACGTGATCGCCTGGCCTGATGAGGCCCGAGACACCGGCCTCCTCGTCAACCTTGATGCTGATGGCAAGGCTGTCTGGCGCCAGGACACTGGCGAGGAAACCCCGGTCCCGCGGACGCAGGATATCCTGCAACGTAACGGGACTGCCCGCTTCGACGAAGTTGCGGATGAGAGAACCCGGAAGTCCGGCCTTGGACTCGGGGGCGTCAAGGATAGCCCCCGGGGGAACGCGCTCCGGCGGCACCGAGCGCACGGTGAAATCCTCTTCGCGGGCCAACGTCCCCCTCGGCAATGGCCGTGCCGCGACAAAGTATCCGGCGGTCGCCGGCGCCGCCGGCGCTAGGGGCATCGCTGTCACTTGTACCGGGACCGGAGGCTGCGCCTTCGGCAGGTTCATGCTATAGGCAATCAGTCCAAACGCTGTGGTTGCAAGCAAAAGCACCACGATGATCGACAGACGCAGCGCGGATGACATTTCATGATCCTTTGCTCAAAATGGTCCAGATGCCGCCACAGGCGATAGCAACTCCGTAAGGCAGCGGGGCGTGTCGCAAATGGCGCCAACGCTCGATCGCGTAGATCCGCCGTGCGAGCGACGATCCGGCGGGTGCCAACCTGGGATACGGCAGGTGACGCATCATCAGATGCACCAAGGCGAGAACGCCGCCGGCCAGCACGGTGACCGTCAGCAACTGCATCACGCCACTCGGCGGGAGACCAACCGCCAGGGCAACCAGCAGCTTGACGTCGCCGCCACCAATTCCTCCGCGCGCGTATAGGACAAAAAGGAGCAGGAAGAGGATCGTGGCTGCGATCAGCGACACGGCGACTTCTATCGGGCTGGGCAATTGACCGGCGACCCCAAGGAGCGCCAGCGCGAGACAAAATTCGTTTGGGATCGAGCGCGTCGCCACGTCTATCGTTGCGACATAGAGCAACAACAGGATTTCGAGGATCGAGATGGTGGGAGCAATCCAACTCATGAAATGCACGTTTCAAAAAAGTGGAAGGCAAACTAGCGGGAGCAGTCCTGCAGGAGGGGGGCAGCTTGGATTGCCCCCCTCTGGCGCCAAAATGGCGGTATCAACCAGCGATCGCGGTAGTGAAAGCGGTGGTGATTGCGGTGATGCCGGTCGTTAGCGCCGCCCCGATCTGCCCACCAGCTCCACCACCGAACACGGCACCCACTGCGCCAACGATGCAAACCGCGACGATGATGTACTCGAATGACACCACGCCATCCTGGTCCGTTCGCAGACGCTTCAACGCTTCCTTGGTCTCGATGTAATATTGCAACATTTGGAAGAATCCCTTCTTTCAAGATGAATTTGCAGACACCTCGGCAACTTCCAGCGGCTGCGGATTTATGTCCGGCCCCGCCAGCGATAAACTATCTATTAAATGTTTATTATCGTCAACATTTAATATATAATGTCTTCCGGAATAAATACTCGCGAAACGCACCGACGCGAAAATCAAAGATCAGAAAAAATGTTGTGAAACAAAGACGATAGCTGGCCCCGACAATCGATTTGGGGCAGAGCGACGGCTGAGATTCGGCAAAGCTTCACCGGAATAATACGGGCCCCCTAATGGTATATTTTTATTATTCGGAACTTCAGCATTCTGCGAAGTGATGAGCTGTGGTACTGCATACACCCGTCAATCCACTCACATATAATCTATGTCGATGCTGCGACCAGGCCGGCGCATGGCGCAGATTTCGCGACGTGCGAAGGCGCGACGCAACACATCTGTCCGCGACGAGTGAGGTGATCCCTCCGAAGATTCTGATCGCACAGATCGCTGCCTCGCAGCCGCATGATTCCGTCAGCTGCACTGGCGTGACGCAATCATTAATTCGGGCTCGCGCGATATCTGCGCCATTTTCAAGCAGGGGCTCGACGGCGATGCCGTCATCAAGACTTACAGCGTAGTGCGGCGGCGAACAGTCTTTCAATCCGCGTGCTGCACGTCGGCACCTGGCGCGAGCAACAGGCGCAGAAGGTCCATTCGGTCCGCACGCGAGGTTAATCCGGCGATCAGCGAGGGAAAACCGGACCCTCAGGATAATTGGAGCCGCGATCCAGCAACGTGGAAACGGAGCGGACTCCAGTAGATCACAACTCGAGCGGGAATTCGGTCAATCCGAGATCAACGGAATGCGGACTATTTCGGAAACTCGAGGGGATGCGCCGGCTCCATCAACAAAGCGTTGAGCTTGCCCGCGCGGTAAGCGCTCGATGGCTCTAAACATTATACCTTTTACAGCGCGCCTCTCGTTCGCCCTTTTGTTTTCGCCGCCATTTGCGTCGCCGGGATGAGGCATGTGTTCCTCCGTGCGCCGATCGGCGCCGTTGCTAATGCTTCTTCTATCACTTGCCTTGTCTGCTTCATTTCTGCCGAAACGACTGATTGAATGACATTGCGAGCGGCCCGACGATGTAATCAAACGCAGTTCGCTGAACGGTCGGGATCATAACGATCGCCGGCATCCCAGGATACAGGCGAATGTTCGGCATGTCCGCCAACTCACCCTGATCAATCCGCACAAAGGCCGTGTAGTACGGCGCATTTGTCTTGGGATCAGTGAGGCGGTCAGCCGAAACCTGAATGACGTCGCCGTGAATGATCGGGACGATCCGCTGCTTGTAGGCAGTGAGATGGACTTCGGCGCGCATATTGGGATGTACGTCGCTGATGTCCTCCACCGCAACCTGGGCTTCGATGGTGAGTGCGTCCTCGGCCGGTACGATGTCGAGGATCTTGTCGCCGCGCTGGATGACGCCGCCGACGGCGAACACGGTCAATCCCACCACCCGGCCGGTATAGGGCGCCCGAATTTCCATTCGACCCAGTACCGACTTTGCACTCAGCGCCTTCGGAATGACCTCGAGCAATCTGGCCTGCGTGTCGCGCAAGTCCTTGGTGACATCTGTCATCCGATCATTGTCGAGTTGGGCGATCTGCTGCTCCTGCTCGGCGATGGCCTGGCGGGCCTTCGCGATACCAGCTTTTGTATCGGCGATCTGGCCTTCCAAACCGTACGCCGTCCGCTCCAGCTGGAGAATTCGCGGACGCGTAATCAGGCCCCGTTCGACCAGCGGCGCAAGATCCTTTGCCTCGTTGCGGACCGAGTTGATCTGATCGGTGAAGGCCTTGACCTGCGCCTCAGCGCCCACAATTTGTGACCCAAGCTGGTTGATCTTCTCACGAATGACGCTTCGCTGCCCGTCAAGCGATGCTCGCCGACTGTCGAACTGATTGAGCTGACCGGTCCACACGCTCTTAAAGTAGGGGTCATCAGAGCGCGCCCTCAAATCGGCCGGCATGGTCAGCTCGGATCCATGATCGAGTTCCGTCAGGAGCCGTACTTCCGTCGCACGCAGCACGGCGTATTGTTGTGTGAGCACCTCATACTCGGCGCGGACCTGCGTATCGTCCAGAACGATCAAGAGATCGCCGGCCAGCACCCGCTCCCCTTCCCGGACATGCAATTCCCTGACAATGCCACCATCGAGGTGTTGGACGCTCTTGCGGTTGCCGTCGACCTTGATGATAGCATTTGCAACCACGGCGCCGTTGAGTGGTGCCGTCAGCGCCCAGGTGCCGAAACCGCCGAAAAAGATGGCAATGATCAGCCATCCCGCAAGCGCCACGCGACGAATGGAGTCGTTCGGTGCACCGCCCCTGAGTTGGTCAATCGTCAAGCTTGGCGCCAATGCGCGTGGTTTCGACCGGCTTGTAAACTCCAACAGCGCCATGAGCATGTCCTAACCCGTCGTCTCGCGGACCGTGTGGACCGGTACAGGCCTCGTCATGCGGGCCAGGATCTCGGCGCGCGGTCCGAACATCTCGACGACGCCTTCACGCAGAACCAGGATCTTGTCAGCCATGCCGATGGTGGCCGGCCGATGGGAGATAGTCACCACCGTCGTTCCGCGCTTCTTGAGTTGCATGATGCAATCTGCGAGAGCGGCGTCGCCGTCCGAGTCCAGATTTGAGCTCGGCTCGTCGAGCACGACCAGGCTGGGATTGCCGTACACCGCCCGCGCAAGGCCAATGCGCTGACGGTAGCCGCCGGACAAAATCCCGCCGCCTTCCCCAACGTGAGTGCCATAGCCCTCGGGTAGGCGCAGGATCATGTGGTGCACCCCGGCCATACGCGCCGCCAAGATGATCTGTTCATCTGCCCCGGCATTGAACCGGCAGATATTTGCCGCAACGGTGTCGGCAAATAATTCGACGTCTTGCGGCAAATAACCGAGGTGGCCGCCGAGCGAGGTCTTGATCCAAGTGGAAGCATCGGCCCCGTCGATGCGAACCGCGCCCGCCGACGGGGCCTGCACGCCCACGATGTGGCGCGCCAGCGTGGATTTACCGGCGCCGGACGGACCGATGATTCCGAGCACTTCACCCGGTTCGAGCTGAAAGGTGACGCCACGCAGGATCGGCTTCGAAACTCCCGGTGCAACGCAGGACACGGCTTCGAAAGACAGGCGGCCCTCCGGTCTTGGCAGCGCGAGCTGGGGTTCCTCCACGTGATAAGCAACCAGCAGCTCGCGCACACGCAAGAAAGCGCCACGCGCCGAGATGAGACCGCGCCATGATCCCACGATCTGCTCGACCGGCTGCAAGGCGCGGCCAAGCAGGATGCTGGCGGCAAACATCGCCCCGGCAGTCGTAAGCCGCTCGATCACGAGATAGGCGCCGAGTCCTAGGATCAAGGATAGCATTGCAAGCCGCAGAAAGCGGATCAGGCTCTGGATCGTGGCCGCGCGATCACTCGCGACTACCTGGCGCTCGAGCATGCGGTTGCGATCCCGGCTCCAGCGCTTCAAGAGGCCTGCCGTCATGCCCATCGCGCGCACCACTTCGGTGTTGCGCAGGCTCATCTCCGTGAAATTATAGTTTCGGCTTGCCGCTTCATTCGACTCCGACAGCGGCGGCTTGACGATCCATTCGTTGAGGACCGCCATCAGGATCAGGATGATCGAACAGGCCAGCGCAAAGATGCCAAGCGCGGGATGTAGACCAAAGATCACCGCGATATAGATCGGCGCCCAGGGCAGATCGAGGATAGCGTGTATCCCGGTGCCGGTGATGAACTGGCGGAAGGTGTCGAAATCGCGCAGCAGATAGCTGCGCGCGGCGGCGGCACGATCGATGATGGCGGTCATGACGCGGGGCGCGATCGTCTGGTCGAGGCGAATGCTGGCACGGGTCAACACGCGGGCTCGAACGGCATCGAGCCCTGCGAGCGCCAGCAACGCCATCAACAGCGCGATCGTGAGCATCAGCAGCGTGATCTCGCTGGCGCTTGCGATCACCCGGTCATAGACCTGCAGCATGTAGAGCGGCCCTGCCAGGTAAAGCAGATTGATCGCCAAGCTGAAGATCGCGGCAGTGACGAAATAGCGTTGGCAGCCTTGCAGCAAACGCCGGAGTTCGTCGGGCTTCTTGAACGGAGTACTCACATTGCTCAGCGGAAAATCCGCCCCCTTCAGAATTGATGCGGAACACCAGACGTCGTAGTCCAAACTCGGGGCCGCAGATTCGGCCCGACCCATTTACACGCAGCGCATCAGGCCAGATGGTCGTGGTAGCTGATAAGCGTGCCCGTGCTTTTGTCTGTATCTGACTGGAAGCCCGCGGGGTCGTACTGGCCCAACAGGGTAATATTTGCGGTATGGACTCCGTCGGTCACCGACAGGGTTCCTCCGGTACCGGCCTGGTTTGCGACATAGCTCGCGGTCGTGTCGGCCCCGAATGCCACATCGAGGAGATCCAGGTGGTCATCCCCGTTAAATCCGGACACCACCCCGCTAAAGTCGAAGGAGTCATGGAGCACGATTGTCCCGGTCGCCTGGGCATCAAGCGCCACGTTCGCAGACGAGGCGGCTGCGAATTCGAGGGTGGCCGACCCGCTAATCTGAGCCGTTCCGTTACCGCTGACATTGCCGTCGATTGTGACGTTGCCGCCATTGGCCCACAACACACCGGTGTTGATGATGTCGCTGTGGACCTCCAGTCCACCGGTTCCGGTTGCCTCCAGCGTGCCGGTGTTGGTGACGGTGTTCGATCCGGTATCGATGTCGAGTGCGTTGGTGCCGGTGGCGATGATCGTGCCTTCGTTGACCAGCACCATCACCCCACCCCCGAGGTGGCCGGCGCCGGAGATCGTGTTGTCCACATTCGTCAGCGTGACGTCCGAGACCGTTCCGGTGATCACGTTCTCGCTGCTGTCCGAAAGGTCGACGTGGCCGCCGCCCTGCAGCGTGATACCGTGTTCGATGAGCTCGAGGTCGGTCGTGCTTCCGGTCGAGTTCAACTCGATCGTGCCGGTGTTGTCGATAATTCCGGAGAGCGGCAGGATCGCGCCGTTACTGATCACCATGTGGCCGGCGTTTTCCGTGACCGGCGTTTGATCGAAGACGAAGTCGCTTGCGGTAAGCGACGTGGCGTCGACGCCGTTCAGCGTGATCGACTGGCCATCGGCGAGCGTGATCACGGCATTGCCGGCGTTATCATTGAGCGTATGCGCCTGGATGTCGCCAAAGCCGGTGAAGTCGGCATAGCCGATCAGGTCGATCTGATCCGAGGCGACGTCGAAGCTATAGATCACGTCGTGCCCGATCGGCTGCGAGAACACGAACATGTCGTGGCCGCTGGAGCCGGTGAGGTTGTCATTGCCTGAGAGCGCGAAGATGGGGGAGCTTGGCGCATAGGCTTCGATGTTATCCCCAAACGATAGGCTGCCCGTGCTTCCGTCGGCATTGGTCCAGCTTTCCGTGACCTGCAGCAGCATCGCCCCGGTATAGCCAGCGGCCGGCGTGATCGTCAGCCCATCAGGAACGTTCGTCTGTACCAGCCAGCTACCATCGCCGAGTGCGGTGCCGCCGTTCACAATCCAGTCTGATGCAACGCCGGCAAGCGTCACCGTAATCGTGTCCGTTCGGTCTGCCGTTGGATCAGTAAGACCCAAGTTAATGGGGCTACCGGCAACACCCGCGGGGAAGCTGCTATCGTAAAGTACGAAATCTGCGGCGGTTAGTGCCGCCACTTGTCCTGACGTGACACCGTCGAGCGTAGCTATTTGAACGCGGCCTGCAGTGCTGAACCAATTATCGTCAAACCAGACTTCGGTTTTTCCCGTGGTTGAATTGAAAGCCACCACATAGGTGTTGTCGGCATGATTGCCGCTCGTGCCGGTAGAAGCTAGGATCTGCGCAGTTGTTTGCGATCCAGTGATGACAGTGATTTTGCTGTCATTACCATTGTTCATTGACGCAATTGTTGCGGCAGTGGTGAAATCTGCAGCCGCGGGGGTAGCGCCAGCTGGCGTCCCACTGGTGCTGAAATTAACCGCACCTGTTCCGGTCCCTTCCAGGAAGCCGATTTTGTCAGAGCCTACTGCAAAGTCGGTGACCGTGTCGGTGTTCCCATTGCTCTGGAATCGAAATTGGTCAGCGCCGGCACCGCCTGTCAGAGAGTCGTTGCCCGCTCCGCCCCTGATCAAATCCGCACCGCCACCCCCGTTAATAGTATCGGCGCCGGCGCCTCCGGTGACGGTGTCCGCGCTGGCGCTGCCCGTGATCGTCAAGGCTTCGCTTTGATTCCCCAACAGGATTTGGACACCGACCGCAGCCGTCGATGCTGAGATCGCCTCAACGCCTGTGATTGATCCGTCTCCCAAGGTATTGAGGTCGGTCGAGGTCGAAGTCAAATTGATCGTATCTCCACTGCCGGCGCCGAGACTGATCCCGACGCCTGCGCCCTGGATGATCGCATCAAGTTGGGCACCGGTAAGGGTGATGGTATCGTTTCCGCCCGTGCCGGTAAGATTGCCGATCGTGATATTGCTCACGACTGGGGTCCCAAGCCCGGAGATATCGCCGCTTGCCACCACATTCAGTGCGTTTGCTGATCCTGTGCCAAGATTGATGATCGTGAACCCGGCCCATTGCGAGGCAGACATCGTCAATTGATCAATCAACCCGACGCTCCCGGAGAGAGTCTCCACTCCCGTGACACTGCCGGTCGTATAGTCGATGGTAGCAGCATTGGTCAGAACGATAGTGTCTGACCCGGAACCGCCATCGATCGATTCTCCTGGAACGAATTGGCCATCCGCAAGATTGATCGTGTCATTCCCCCCTCCAGCGCTAATCGTGTCCGCACCGGTACCGCCCGTAATCGTATCGCTGCTGCCGCTGCCCGTGATGGTGAAACCTTCGGTCTGATTGCTCAAATTGAGCGTCACCGCCGTCGCAAGCGTCACGTTCTCGATGTTGACGATCTGACCATTGCTAGTGCTGGTGAAATTCGCGCCCACCTGCAATGTGTCGGTGCCAGCGCCGCCGTTGAGCAACGTGTCGTTCTGTGCGCCCAGAATTGTGTCGTTCCCGGTCCCCGCCGTGATGCTGTCAGCGCCGGTGGATCCGGCAATTGTGAAACCTTCGGTCTGATTGCTTAAGTTGAGCGTCACCGCCGTCGTGAGGTTGACGTTCTCGATGTTGGCGATCTGACTATTGCTGGTGCTGGTAAAATTCGCATTCACCTGCAGCGTGTCAGTACCTGCACCGCCATCAAGCAATGTGTCATTCTGTGCGCCTGCGATTGTATCGTTGCCATTACCCGCCGCAATTCTGTCAGCTCCCGTCGACCCGGTAATCGTGAAAGCTTCCGTTTGATTCGACAGATCGATTGTTACGGGATTGGTAAGCAAGACGTTCTCGATATTGACGATTTGAGAATCGCTAGCGCTCACAAAGTCTGCATCCTCTTGCAGAGTATCGGTCCCAGAGCCACCATCGAGTAAATTGTCGTTTGACCCGCCGATAATGGTGTCGTTGTTATTTCCCCCAAAGATCCAGTCTGCGCCTACTCCGCCTCTCAGAATATCATTCCCGTCAAAACCATAGATCGCCGTGTTCGCGCCACCGGCAGTGAAGCCATCATCAGCACTGGTACCAAGGAAAAGGGCGACCACATTTGCAGGTGCGCTACCATCCGTTACCTGCAACGTTCCGGACACCGCCGTTGGCTGCTGAGCAGGCGCAAGATTGAGGGTCGCACCGCTTGTGATTGTAGGGTTCCCGAATGCCGCAGCAAACGGTGCGCCTAGCGATAGCATGGTGTTATCTGGATCGGTCGCGACAAAGCTAATTGTCGATCCGGTGACAGATAAACTGGCAATAGTCGGGGCGTCGTTGGCGCCGTTGATGGTGACCGTCAGTACCGCCGTGTCGGTCAGGCTGCCGTCGGTCACTGTATAGTTGAATATGTCGGTGGTAGACTGGCCTACGTTGAGCGCTTGCACCAGGGGATCGCTCTCGTTGACCACGTAAGTGTAACTCCCATTGGCCGCAACTGTCAGCGTGCCGTGGGTGCCGATTAGGCCCATGCCCAGCGTGCCAGCTGTGCCGGCACCTTCGGTGCCGCCGTTGCGGATCGCGCTGACGGAGAGGCTGCTGTCGACATCGGTATCATTGGTGAGCAAATTGCCGCTGCCGTTGACGCCTCCGGAGCCGTTGGCGGCGCCGCCCTTCTCCGTCGCCGCGATGGCGCCCACACTGGCACTGGTATCATTAACCGCAACCGGCGCGTCGTTGGTCCCGGTCAGCGTGAGCGTCAGCGTCGAGGTCGACGTCGCGCCGTGCTCGTCGGTGACCGTGTAGTTCGCCACCACGGCCGTCGTCGC
>NZ_JALBHA010000349.1:0-7109 GCF_023006445.1 Bradyrhizobium sp. SHOUNA76 | reverse complement strand
GGGCTCCGATCCGATCGAACGGCGACCCAGCTCGGGCGGCCACCCGGGCTGGGCCATTCCTCACGGAACGGCTCAATATAATCGATCGCCCTAATACAAGGGTGGGCAAAGCGAAGCGTGCCCACCACCTGCGCTTTTAATCGGGAAGATGGTGGGCACGGCGCAAGTGCGCCTTTGCCCACCCTACGATTCCGAGCAAGCGGATAGAGCCCGCCCCATCTCGCCGCTATCGCGCCCTACGCCGCAGACGTCAGCCGCTGCAAAAACTGCGTCACTTCGCGCCTCAGTGTCTCGACTTCGCCGTGGACGCGTTCGGAGGCGCTGTTGACGCGGCTGGCCACGCGGCCGGTGTCGGCGGCGGCTTCGCTGATGCCTGACACGTTGGAGGAGACCTGCGAGGTGCCGGCCGAGGCTTCCTGGACGTTGCGGGCGATCTCGCGGGTCGCGGATCCCTGCTGCTCGATGGAGGCCGCAATCGCGGCGGTGATCCCGTTGATCTCCCCGATGGTCTGCGCGATCGCCTCGACGGCCGCGACCGAGTTGGTCGTCGATTGCTGCATCTCGCCGACCTTCGCGCTGATCTCTTCAGTGGCCTTCGCGGTCTGGTTGGCGAGGCTCTTGACCTCGGAAGCCACTACCGCGAAGCCGCGGCCGGCCTCGCCTGCCCGCGCCGCCTCGATCGTGGCGTTGAGCGCCAGCAGGTTGGTCTGCTCGGCGATCTCGCTGATCAGCTTGACGACGTCGCCGATCCGCAGCGCGGCCTCCGCAAGGACGCGGATCTCGCTGCCGGCGCGATTGGCCTCATTGACGGCGCGACTGGTGCTGTTGGTCGATCCCGCCACCTGGCGGCTGATCTCCGCGATCGAGGATGCGAGCTGCTCCGCGGCGCTCGCCACCGTCGCAACATTGCCCGAGGCCTGATCGGACGCGCTGCGCATGCCGGACGTCTGGCGGTTCGTGATCTCCGCCGCAGCCGCCATCTGGCCGGCGTCGGATTCCAGATCAGTCGCGGCGCTCATGAGGCTGCCTGCGACTTCGTCGAGATGCGTGCCGAACTGGTTTGCCAGGCCGGCGATCTCGACCACGCGACGGCCGAGACTGTCGGTGCCGGCATTGATCACGCTGGCCGAGCGGCGGAACGAGCCGGGCAATCCGCGCGCGAGGATCTTGCGGAAATACTTGCCGCGGCTGGCATAGTCCATCGATGCCGAAGCCTCGCGGACGAAGGCATCAGTGATGTCGAGCATGTCGTTGACCGACTTCTGGACGGCGCCGATTCGCCCCGCCTGCCGCTCGCTCAGAATACGCGCTTCGAGATCGCCGCGCGCCGCCTTGCGGCACACATCGGCCACTTCATCGACGGCCACCGCCGCGCGATGCTGGCACCAGAGGCCGCAGCCGAGCAGCAGGATCGCAGCGCCGAGCGGCGCTCCACTGATGATTCCGCTCCAGCCGAGGAGCGAGGCGACGAACGCGATAGTGACGAGAAGACACGCGAGCGCGGTCGCTCCCTGCGCCTTAGAGAGAGAGCACAAATTCATCGTAAGCAACACCGTTTTGCTTGAGCAGAGCGACCATCACGTCGAAGCTCGCACGCATGCCGTCCCTGGCATTGGCGTGGCGCGCCTCTTCCGCGCAGAGCGCTTTATAGATCGGCTTGATGCGCTCGACCGGCGCCGGATCGGGCCTGCGTCGATTGGAATGATAGCCGATGATGTTGCCGCGATCGTCCAGCGTCGGGGTGACATGGGCGAACACCCAATAGTGGCTGCCATCCCCGGCAAGATTGACGACGTAGGCGAAGATTTCCTGCTTGGCCTGGAGCGTATCCCACAGCAGCTTGAAGACGCAGCGTGGCATATCCGGATGGCGGATCAGGCTGTGGGGCGCGCCCATCAGCTCCTTCCAGGGGTATTTCGCCATGCGGAGAAAGACGTCGTTGGCGTAGGTGATGCGGCCTTTGAGATCGGTCTTCGATACGATGAGCTCCTCCTCACCGAGGAGATTTTCCACCCCAGTAGGACGTATCGCTTGCATCGTTTTGATCCCTAGACAAAGGCCGGCACCACCACGCTGTGGAGCCGCATCACACCTGTCTACGGCAACAGTGTTAATCAGGTGTAAGTCCGGGAACCTCTGGACGAGATGCGCGCCTCCGTATCATTACTTAGCGAACGATCACTGCATGTCACGCAACTACGCGCGTTGCACTTATCGCTCGGGCGCATTGCTTCAGACGATTCAGTTGCGACTGCGTCGCGATTGCGTCCGCGCTGCGACTACATCGTCGCGCCCAGCACCCATGGCGCGAACTCGGCGCCGCCGAAATCGAAGCTCTCGCTCTTGGTCGGCTGACCCGAGGCGGTCTTGAGGATGAGTTCGAAGATGCGCTGGCCGCATTGCTCGACGCTTTCCTCGCCTTCGAGGATGGTGCCGCAATTGACGTCCATGTCCTCTTCCATGCGCTTGTACATGGGCGTGTTGGTGGCGAGCTTGATCGAGGGCGCCGGCTTGCAGCCGAACACGCTGCCGCGGCCCGTGGTGAAGCAGACGAGATTGGCGCCGCCCGCCACCTGCCCGGTTGCTGCGACCGGGTCGTAGCCGGGCGTGTCCATGAAGACAAAACCCTTCTTGGTGATGGGCTCGGCGTAGCGCAGCACCTCGACGAGGTTGGTGGTGCCGGCCTTCGCCATCGCGCCGAGCGACTTCTCCAGAATGGTGGTGAGACCGCCGGCCTTGTTGCCGGGGCTCGGATTGGCATTCATCTCGGCGCCTTCGCGCGTCGTGTACTCGTCCCACCAGCGCATGAGATCGACCAGCTTCTCGCCGACCTCGCGGCTGACGGCACGGCGCGTCAGCAGATGTTCGGCGCCGTAGGTCTCCGGCGTCTCCGACAGGATCACGGTGCCGCCGTGGCGCACGATGAGATCGCTGGCAGCACCAAGCGCGGGATTGGCTGATACGCCGGAATAACCGTCCGAGCCGCCGCATTGCAGAGCGACAGTGAGTTCGCTCACGGGCACGGACTCGCGCGTGACCTTGTTGGCGTCGGCGAGCGCCTCGCGCACGAAGGCGATACCGGCTTCCACCGTCTTGCGGGTGCCGCCGACCTCCTGGATGTCCATCGCGCGCAGGCGGCCGGCGAGCTTCTGCTCTTCCATCAGGCCGCCGATCTGGTTCACCTCACAGCCGAGGCCAAGCACGATGACGTGGGAGAAATTGACGTGGCGGGCGTAGCCGCCGAGCGTGCGGCGGAGCAGCGCCAGCGGCTCGTTCTGCGTCATGCCGCAGCCGGTCTTGTGGGTCAGCGCGACCACGCCGTCGACATTGGGAAAGTCGGCCAGCGGATTATCGCCGGTGAATGGATTCTTCTTGAAGACGTCGGCGACGAGGCTCGCGACATGCGCGCTGCAATTCACCGAGGTGAGGATGCCGATATAGTTGCGCGTCGCGACGCGGCCGTCCGGGCGGCGGATGCCCTCGAAGGTCGCCGGCAGGTCGAAGTTCGGCGTCGGCTTGACGTCGGCGCAATAGGCGTAGTCCTTGGCGAAATCGCCCATGCCGCAATTCTGCACGTGCACATGCTGGCCCGGCGCGATCGGCACCGTGGCAAAGCCGATGATCTGGCCGTAGCGCTTGACCGGCTCGCCCACCGCGATCGGCTTGATCGCGACCTTGTGGCCGGAGGGAATGCGCTCGAGCGTGGTCACGCCGTCGGCGACCACCGTCCCCGGCGGCAGGCTGGCGCGCGCGATCAGCACGCCATCATCGGGATGCAGGCGGATGACGGGGCTGATGGTCATGGCGAATCTCCTTCGGAGGCGAATAGCGAGTGGTGAGTGGCGAATGGAAAAAGGGGAGCAGCACTATTCGCTACTCCCCATTCGCCGTTCGCGAGAGCTTAGGCCTTCCCGCCCGAATCCTTGCGGGTCGCATTGACCTGCATCTTGGCGTAAGTGGTCATCAGGCCGACCTCGTTCGAGAGCGTCACCAGCTTGAAGCCCATGTTGATGGCACGCGTTGCGCCTTCGGCGCCGCTGCAATGGATGCCGGGGTTGAGGCCGCGCTTGCCGCATTCCTTGATGATCTTCTCGTAGATCGCGAGGATCTCGGGCTCGCTGCGGTCGAGCTTGGGTTCGAGGCCGTAGGAGAAGCCGAGGTCGGACGGGCCGATATAGACGCCGTCGATGCCCTCGACGTCCAGGATCGCTTCCATGTTCTCGACCGCGGTCTTGGTCTCCATCATCGGCAGCAGGATGGTGTCGGCATTCGCGGTCTTCTGATAGGAGCCCGCGGTGCCGTACATGCCGGCGCGGATCGGACCGTTGGAGCGCACGCCCTGCGGCGGATATTTGGAATAGGAGACCAGGTTCCTGGCCTCCTGCGCCGTGTTGACCATCGGGCAAATGACGCCATAGGCGCCGCCGTCGAGCACCTTGCCGATGATGCCGGGCTCGTTCCAGGGCACGCGGACCATCGGGGTGACCGGATGCTTGTCCATGGCCTGGAAGCACTGCACCATCGACAGATAGTCCTGCACGCCATGCTGCATGTCGACGGTGACGCTGTCGAAGCCGCATTGCGCGATCATCTCGGCCGAGAAGCCGGAGGGAATTGCGAGCCACGCGTTGACCACGGCCTTGCCCGACTTCCAGATTTCCTTGACCTTGTTCGCCACGTTGCCTTCCTTCTTTGTTGTTTGGACCGTGTTATTTGGACCATCGTCACCATGACGAGCGCCGCGACAGCACAATCCCGCTGTTACCGCGAACCGGGCCGCCGCGCTACGCTCGCAATGGCGCAAGACCTATGCGGTCGCCCTCTGGATGCTGATCTCGCTGACGCCGACCTCGCGGGCCGTGTTCACTATCGCCGCCCAGGTGTCATCCGGCAAGGGGATGCCGTTCTGGGCGCGCTCAGCGCGGGTTTTCCGCTCGGGATCGCCGGGAATCAGCACCTGATCGACCACCAACGTGGCAGCAGTTTGGGCGAAAAACCCCGTTTATGTCCATGGCTCGCGGCACCCGGACGCGCATATCAGCTCTCACTCCTCGGCACTTGCCTCCTCGGCGCCGCCGAGCTCTGCAAGACTCTGTTCGAGCGCACCTAGCATGTCCTGCAATTCGGCGAGTTTGCGTGCGCCAAAGCGTCGCGTGATCTCGGCATAGATCGCCTCCGAATTCGGCGCCACCGAGGCCATCAGCTTCACCCCCTCTTTCGAGATCGAGACCATGCTGCGGCGCTGATCCGTCTTGGCGGTCTTGCGCTCGATCAGCTTGCGCGCCTCGAGATCGCGCAGGATGCGTGACAGGCTCGGTCCGAGCAGGAAGGCGGTGCGCGCCAGTTCCGTGACCTCGACCGCTTCGATCGCCGCCAGCGCGCGCAGGATACGCCATTGCTGCTCGGTCAAGCCGTGCTCGCGCAGCGAGGGACGGAACTGCCGCATCACCGCTTCGCGGGCCCGCAGCAGCGACATCGGTAGCGAGCGCGAGAAATCGCGCATCGGCACCTGGCGCGCGGCGGGCGCGCTTCCGTTCGCTGGATCAGCCGGTCTCTTCACCATGATGCCCTTTCAAACCGCAATACGTTTGCAGTGCAGCAAGCCGAAATTGTGTTTGACGCATTCACTTAACATGTTAAGCATCTCCTGCCACCCCAATTTGTAAGATCACGAATGGCGCTTTCCAACGACGATATCCAAGCTTGCGCGAAGCGTCTGCACCAGGCGGAGAAGACCCGCACGCAGATCCGCCAGCTCTCGCAGGACTTCCCTGAGATCACCATCGGCGATGCCTACGCGATTCAGAAGGCCTGGGTCGACGTCAAGATCGCGGAGGGGCGCATCGTCAAAGGCCACAAGATCGGCCTGACCTCGAAGGCGATGCAGAGCGCACTTGATATCGATGAGCCGGATTCCGGCGTGCTGCTCGACGACATGTTCTTCGCCGATGGCGGGATCATTCCGACCGAGCGCTTCATTGCGACGCGCGTCGAAGCCGAGCTCGCCTTCGTCATGAGCAAGCGGCTGTCGGGGCCCAATTGCACGCTGTTCGACGTGCTCAACGCCACCGAATTCGTCGTGCCGGCGCTGGAGATTTTGGATACGCGGATCGAGCGCGTCGATCCCGTGACCAAAGCAACGCGCAAGATTTTCGACACCATCGCCGACAATGCGGCCAATGCCGGCATCGTGCTCGGGGGACGGCCGATCCGCCCGCTGGATGCAGACCTGCGCTGGATCGGCGCGCTCTGCTTCAAGAACGGCCAATTGGAAGAGACGGGGCTCGCCGCCGGCGTGCTCAATCATCCTGCGACCGCCGTCGCCTGGCTCGCCAACAAGATCGCGCCGCTCGGCCTTGCGCTCGAGCCGGGGCAGGTCGTGCTTGCGGGCTCCTTCATCCGCCCGATCGAGACCCGCAAGGGCGACACAATTCAGGCCGACTATGGCGCCTACGGCTCGGTCAGTTGCTACTTCGCGTAAAGCAATAAGACGACAGGGAGTGAAACCGCGATGCCGCATTTCACGATCGAATATTCGGCCAATCTCGATAGCCAGCTCGACATGAAGCTGGTGTGCGAAGTCGTGCGCAAGGCAGCGGTCGAGACCGGCATCTTCCCGCTCGGCGGCATACGCGTTCGCGCCATCCGCTGCGAGCATTATGCGATTGCGGACGCACGGCAGGACTACGGCTTTCTCGACATGGTGCTGCGCATCGGCGAGGGCCGCGACCTCAAGACGCGCCAGAAGGCCGGCGAACACGTCTTCCAGGCGCTTTCCCGATATCTCGATCCCGTCTTCGCCGCCAGCAAGTTCGCCTTGTCGTTCGACATGCAGATCAACGACAAGGACACCAGCTGGAAGCGCAACAACATCCACGACGCCCTGAAAGCGGAAGCCGCCCATGGATAAGCCCACCCCGAAAGCCGATGTGTTCCAGGCCAACCGCGACCGCGTCGCGCCGCTCTTGAAGAAGCTGCGTGCCGACGGCATCGGCCACATGATCGACGGCAAGACCGTTCCCTCGACCTCCGGCGAGACGTTCGAGACGAAGTCGCCGGTCGATGGCGCGACGCTCGCGAGCGTCGCGCGCGGCACCGCCGAGGACATC
>NZ_JALBHA010000348.1:0-7116 GCF_023006445.1 Bradyrhizobium sp. SHOUNA76 | reverse complement strand
ATCACAGGGTGACGACCGTGCCGCGGCGAGGCGCCGCCGGGGCCGTTGTGCGCGGCGCGCCAGGAACGTCGTCCTGGAATCCCCTGCCGAACAGCCGGGCGATCACGATGCTTGCGACGGTTCCGAGGGCGAGCGGGATGAGCACCAGCAGGAAGATCTCGTAGAGCGGCAGCTTCATCGCGATCAGGATGCCGCCGAGCACAGGACCGCTCACCGAACCGACACGCCCGACCGCGAAGGCCCAACCGGACCCGTTGGTGCGAAAGGCGGTCGGGTAAATCAGCGCCGATGCGGCATTGAGGCCGAGTTGCAGACCGAGCAGACAGAAGCCGGCGAAGAACACGGCGATCAGGAGGAGCGGCTCGATGTCGGTCAGAAAGCCCAATGAGGCGACGATCGGAAGCGACAGCGCGAACAGCATCGCCACTGGCGTGAAGCCATGCTTGTCGAGCGGTCGAGCGAGCGCGAGACCGCCGACCGTGCCGCCGATCTGGAACAGCGAGGTGGCGAGCGCGGCATGCGAGGTCGGCACCTTCGCAGTCGCAAGGACCGTCGGCAGCCAGCTATTGGTGAAATAGAACGACATCTGGCAGCAGATGAACATCACCCACAAGAGTGGCGTGAGATACGCAAGGCGTCCTGCAAACAGCAGCTTTGGCGTGAAGCCCGAATACGCCGGTTCGTCCTGGATCACGAAGCGCGTCTCTGGACCAATGCCGACAGCCGGGTTGAGGGCCTGGACGACCCGGACGATCGCTTCTCGGCTGCGATTCTTCAGCACCAGAAACTTCAGGGACTCCGGCAGGAGAAAGATCGCGAGGACCGCCGCCGCGATCGGAACCACGCCGCCGATGAGAAAGAGGACCTGCCACCCATGCTGCGGCACCAGCGTTGCGGAGATCAGGCCCGGAAGCGCCCCGCCGAAGGTGATGCCGGTGAACATGATGATGATCATTGTCGCGCGGATGCGCCGCGGCGCGAACTCCCCGTTCAATGCGGTGATGTTCGGAAGCAGCCCGCCGATTCCGATGCCGGCGAGGAAGCGCAGATAAAGCAGATCCGTCACCGAGCCAGCCTTGATGCACGCGAGCGTAAAAAGCCCGAACGTGAGGCACGAGCCTATGATCGCGATCTTCCGACCGAACCGATCGCCCAAATAGCCGAAGAGCGGCGACCCGAAGAGAACGCCCAGGAGGCTGGCACTGAAGACGGGGCCGAGCGCAGCCACGTTCGTGATGCTCCATTCCTTCACCAGGAACGGCGCGGCAAATGCGGCCGAGGTGATGTCGTATCCGTCCATGAGGACGAGCAGAAACGAGAACAGCACCAGCTTGATGTTGAAGCCGTTGATCCGGCGTTCGTCGATCAGGCGCGATACGTCGACTGTCTTCGGCTCGAGCATGCTTCCTCCGGTTGATCGTGCGGTTGATCGCCGCCAGAGAGGCGCGACGTTCGCGTTCCATATTTCAGAACTAATGTTCTATTATTCTGTACGCTACTCGCACCGCGGCCCGTGAGTCAATAGTGCTTGCCCGCAGCGCAACGATCGCTACCGAGTGGCGGTAAATCGGAGAGCGTTGCCTCGCTACAGGTTCGAAATTCATGTAAAGTTGGCTGTCTCAGTCGCTTCTTGCACCTTCGCCGCGCGAAGGGCCTGAGCGGCAGCCGCTCCCGTCCGCTTGGCGTTCAGGTCGATTGCACGCGCAGACGTGAGCGCGTCGGCGACGATAGATTTGTGGGGATTCGAGTGCCTGTTTCGAGGAAGGATCGCTCCGAACTAACTTCCGGGGGCGGTCCACACCGTAAGGCCACGCTGGCGGGCGTGGACAAAACTCTGACCAAAGGCTTGATGCTCATCGAGACCCTCTGCCGGAGCAAGCAATCGCGCGGCGTCTCGGACCTCGCGAGCGAACTTTCCCTCACCAAAAGCAACGTCCACCGGCTCCTTCAGACATTGGTCGTCAGCGGTTTCGTGTCGCGGGAGGTAGGCGGCGATCGGTACGTCATGACCTCGAAGCTGTGGCGCTTGTCCCGCGCGCCGCGCTTTAACGATGCTCTCCTCGCATTGGTCCACCCGCTCCTGAGTGAACTCGTCGCCAAGACGGGGGAAACCGCTACATTCGTGATCGTTGAGGGCAACACTGTCGTCACGCTGGACCAGGTGGAGACCCCCCAGACCATTCGCGTGTACTATACGGTAGGTGATTCACAACCTCTCGACCAAGTTCTTAGAGGCGGGCGTGGCATCAGCGGAATCCAGCAGGTCGCCTTTGCCTTCCGGCCGGACATTGACGTTCGAGGTGCATTGGACAGTATCCGCCAAGAACTTGGCCTCCCGCCAGCGTACATCAATGAGCAGATCGCCCGGATAGAAGCGGTTCGACGCGACGGGTACGCTCTCGTGAAAGGTGAGTGGATGGAGGACGTCAACGCCGTCGCCGTCCCTGTCAAAGGTGACGCCGGCGATCTCGTCGGTATCGTCATCAGCTTCGGTCCCGCGCACCGGTTGACCGGGAGGGCTCTCGATCAGATCCGAAACTCGACATGCCAAATGGCAATTCGGCTCACAGATAAGCTGGTTCGTGACCTGTCCGACGGTGAGACGGCTGGCTGATGTCCGCCTTGCCCCGAAAGAGCCGAAGTCGATGGGACGATCCCGCGATGCGTTGATGAGTAGAGTTCTGCAGCGGTCGATAGCAGCTGGCGACCAATCGCCTCGCCTTCGCCCAGCTTGCGTCAATCAGGCTGTGGCTACCAATGACCCCGCGTCCTAGAACCACCGCGCATCGAGGGCTTCGATCGCGTGACCGAAGCCCTCGCGCTCAAAGCATCAGACCTGCGCCAGCCCTCCGTCGACGAAAACCTCGCCGCCGGTCATGAAGCTGCTGTCCGCAGACGCCAGGAACGCGGCCACCGCCCCCGTCTCGCTCGGGGCGCCCACACGCCCGATGGGCGTCGTGCTTGCGAGCGCATCAAAGGCTTCCTCGCCGACGATCTCCAGCGCCAATTCCGTCTTGATCGGCCCCGGTGACAGCACATTGACGCGGATGCCGGTGCCGCGCAGGTCCAGCGCCCAGCTCCGCGCCAGATTGCGGATCGCAGCCTTGGTCGCGCTGTAGATGCTGAACTGCGGTGTCCCCATCACCCCCGTGCTCGAACCGGTCAGGATGATCGACGAGCCCTGCTTCATCAGCGGCAGCGCCTTCTGCACCGAAAACACCAGTCCCTTCACATTGACGTCGAAGATGTGATCGTAGTGCTCGACCGTGATCTCGCCGAGCGGGGCAAACAATCCGGTGCCGGCGTTGGCGAACAGGATGTCGAGCCCGCCACGTTCGGCCTTCACCGCTGCGTAGAGTCGATCGAGGTCGGACATGTCAGTCACCGAGCCTCTGATGGCGCGTGCCGAGGGACCCAGTTGCGCGACGGCGGCATCGAGCGGCTCCTGCCGCCGCCCGAACAGATAGACGAACGCGCCTTCGTCGACGAACCGTTTCGCCGCTCCAAATCCGATGCCGGTTCCGCCGCCCGTCACCACCGCCGTCTTGCCTTGTAGTCTGCTCATGATGTGCTCCTTCACTGAGGTTGCACTGAGCTGGCGGCGTACCCACCTATCGACAAGTATGCACCTTTTGGTAAGTGCCCAAAAAAATGTCGGAAGATCTTTCAGAGCAGACTTCGCCGCCTGTGCAGAGTTGCACACCAACTTTGCCCGGCTTCACCTGCGGCCTCGATGCGACCCTGCGGGTCATCGCCGGCAAGTGGAAACCGTTGATCCTGTACTTCCTCGCTCAGGGCGGCCCGACCCGCTACGGCGAGCTCAGGCGCGCCGTACGCGACGTCAGCGACAAGATGCTGATCCAGCAGCTTAAGGAGCTGGAGGCCGACGATCTCGTGAAGCGGACTGATTACAAGGAGGTGCCGCCGCGGGTGGACTACAGCCTCACACCCTTGGGCCGTAGTCTGGCCGAGGCCCTCGTCCCGCTGTGCTCCTGGGGCGAGGCGCACGTCGCAGAAGTCAGCCGGGTCTTCGCGCAGAGAGACGCCTCGAACACCGGCGCACGGTAACCTGACCGCTCCGTTTGGCCGGGCGGAGTATAGTCCTTTGCCCGCCACGCCCCCGGAGGACCAGCCCTTGCCTATCAAAGCCGTCGTCTTCGACGCCTATGGAACGCTCTACGACATCCAGTCGGTCGCGGAGATCACCGAGGATGCGTTTCCGGGCTATGGCGAGATCATCACGCAGGTCTGGCGCATCAAGCAGCTCGAATACACCTGGTTGCGCTCGCTGATGCAGCGCTACCAGGATTTCGCCGCGGTCACGCGCGACTCCCTGACCTATACGCTGCGCGTGCTCGGGCTTGTCTATGAGAGCGAGACCTTCGAGCGCATCATCGCGAAATATCTAGATCTCGATCTCTATCCGGACGCGACAAGCGCGCTTGCGGCCTTGAAGCCGCGAAAACTTGCGATCCTCTCCAACGGCAGCCCGGACATGCTCGATGCGCTCGTGCGCAATTCCGGCCTCGACCTCCTGCTCGATGCGACCATCAGCGTCGATGCCAAGAAGATCTTCAAGCCGAGCCCGGCAGCCTATGAGCTGATCGGCGAGGTGCTGGGTACGGCACCGAACGAGGTGTTGTTCGTGTCCTCCAATCCCTGGGACGTGGCGGGCGCAAAGTCGTTCGGGCTCAACGTCGCCTGGATCGAGCGGGTGAGCCCGGAAGCGATGGCGCTGGCTTGCGTCGAGAACGAACTCGTGGCACCGCTGACGATGTTTAAGGCGATCCGCACCCAGATGGATGAGCTCGGCTTCGCACCGGATCACCGCGTCCGTTCGCTCTCCGAGTTGCCAGGGATCGCTTAGCATCGTCACCCGCCTGCAAGCCTGGAATGAGCTGACTGGAATGAGCCTGGAATCCGTTCGCGCCTTCTTCGCCGAGAAAGCCCCCGACATCTCCGTCATCGAATCCCCGATCAGCTCGGCAACCGTGCCGCTGGCCGCCGAGGCCTATGGAGTCGAGCCCGGGATGATCGCCAAGACGCTGTCGTTGCGTGTCGGCGAACGCGTGATCCTGATCGTGGCCGCCGGCACCTCGCGGATGGACAACAAGAAGGTGAAGACGCAGTTCGGCGGCAAGCCGAAGATGCTGGGACTGGAAGAGGTCGCCGAGATCACCGGCCACGAGGTCGGCGGCGTCTGCCCGTTCGGCCTGAAGTCGCCGCTGCCGGTCTATTGCGACGTGTCGCTGAAGGCGTTCGCAATGGTGGTGCCGGCGGCCGGCTCGACCCACAGCGCCGTGCGCATCACGCCGGAACGGATGGCCGAGCTGACCGCGGCGGAATGGGTCGATGTCTGCGAGCACAGGCCCTAGTCTGGGGCGGACCTGCTCCAGCAATCCTTAAAGACAACATATTTCGGGTATTACGCAGACGGCCAAGGTTTGCTGCATCGACTTGCCAAGTTGGAGTGCACAATGAACATCCCTTCCGGTGTTTTGGCTGCTATTCTACCGTGCAATGACCTCGACCTGTCTGAGCAGTTCTACAATCGACTAGGGTTCACGCGCCCGGACAGCCAAAGACCGCCTCGGGGAGAACCCGACACCTATCGCATGCTGTCGAACGGGAAAGGCGGTTACCTACATTTGACAGATGCAGTGGAGGGATGGCTGGTGCCGGGCAGAAACCCATTGGGCTGTATCTTTACCTCGAGGATGTTGACGCTGCGGCTCGCGAATTTCAGCAATTGCCTGAAGACAAGCCGTGGGGGATGTACGAATTTGCTATGTCTGATCCGGATCAAACGCTGGTCCGTGTCGGTTGGCCAACCCGTCTGCGCGCCGAACCGCGGTAGTTCGGAGGTCCGGCTCTGGCCGGCTAGTAAAGGCGAACTGCCATGTCCACTGAACCGGACATGCCCTAGTCGTCGTCCTCGTAAGGCCGGGGCTGCGCGGGCGGTGGCGGCAGCGCATTGTAATAGCGCGGCGGCGGTGCGACGCGATTGCGCGGAACCTGTTGCTGCGGCGGCATCTGGTTGTTGGATTGGAACACGGCGCGGCAGCCGCTCGAGAGCTGCGGCGTGTTCTGCTGCAAGCAAGCCGTGATGCGACTTACGTCCGGAATCTGGTCACTGCATAGGCGCCACACATCCGGTGTGCAGGCCATCTGCTGTTCCATGGTTCCGCGATATTCCTCGGCGAATGCTGCGCCCTGCGCGACGATGCCGCCGATTGCGAGCGCCATACCCAGCGCAATCCGCTCTGTTCGCATGTCCCGGTCCTTCTCGATTTCCTGCGAATTCTCATCAATCAATGAGGCGGGAGCCGGTTCTGGACCAACAAAAAAATGTGAAATCGGGGCTGGAACCTACTGCACCTTGCCGATCTTCTTCACGGCCGCGATCAGCCGCGTGCTGTCCAACGCGACGAACTCGGCGAAGGCCGGCGCGTCCTGATAGGCGACGAGGCTGCCCGAGGTCTCGAACGCCTTGAGCACGTCGGGACTCGTCATCACCTGCGCCATCGCCTCGCGCAGGCGGGTCGCGACCGGCGCAGGAAGAGAACTCTGTGCGAACAGCCCGGCCCAGATGTACATCTCGACATCCTTGTAGCCGAGTTCCTGGAAGGTCGGCACGTCAGGGAAGCTTGCGATGCGCCGCGCGCCGCAATTGCCGAGCACGCGCAATTTGCCGTCGTCGACCTGCGGCTTCAGCGTGCCAGGTGCCGCGGCGATCGCCTGCACGGTGCCACCGAGGATCGCGGTCAGCGCCGGACCTGCGCCGCGGAACGGCACATGCAGCAGCTTGATGCCGGCACTGCTTGCGAACATCTCCATCGCCACATGCAGCGTGCCGTAAGGCCCCGGCGAGCCATAGGTGATCTGACCCGGGCGCTTCTTGGCATCCTCGACGAAATCCTGCGCCGTTTTCCACGGCGCGGAGGCCGGCACTGCCAATAGGGTGGGATCGGCGAGCACGCGCGCGATCGGCATGAACTGCGAGACCTCGTAGGCGACGGGACGGTCGAACAGACGGTCGGCCTCGGGGAGCACCGCGAGCGAGGACAGGATCAACGGAGATTTGCCGAGCCACAGACCCATCGCGAAAACTATCCG
>NZ_JALBHA010000347.1:0-7136 GCF_023006445.1 Bradyrhizobium sp. SHOUNA76 | reverse complement strand
GACGCGCGAAGCCGCGCGGGACGTGACTGCCCACGGCGTCAAGCCCGGGCATGACGCGCGGTGAGGGGGTCTGCGCGGTCGCATTAACCCTCCGCTCATCCTTTTCGTCAAAATAGCAGTGCTCCGGCCGCGGGGGCGCTCGCGGCCCGGCGTGTCGCGTGGTGAAATCGAGCTTTCGGCTCGGAAGTGGTGTAATGCGTAACATTATGATCATCGCGGCCATCATGATCGGCCTCGGCACCTTCATGGCGCAGATGGCGGACAAGATGAGCTCCGCTTCCGCAACCTCGGCGCCGCGTACGACGGTTGCCCTCGCGGCCGCAGCACCGACCGGCGGCCGCAGCCTCGCCATTTCCCGCGACGGCCGCGGTCACTTCCAGACCGAGGGCAGGATCGACGGCCAGCGCATCGGCTTCATGGTCGACACCGGCGCCTCCGTGGTTGCGCTGAATGAGACCTCGGCCGCCCGCTTTGGCCTCCGTCCCTCGCGCGGCGAGTACAACGCCACCGTCTCCACCGCCAACGGCACCATCAAGGCCGCCCGCACCCGCATCGCGATGCTCGATGTCGGCGGCCTCATTGTGCGCGACGTCGATGCCATGGTGCTGCCCGATGCGGCGCTGTCGGAGAACCTGCTCGGCCTCTCCTTCCTGTCCCGCCTCAAGCGCTTCGAATACGCCAACGGCCAGATGGTGCTGGAGCAGTAGGCGGAGCCTTCCGCGATCAGGCGCCGTCCCTTTCAAAAGAGATTTCTTTGCGTCGACCGCCCTCGCGGTAACGTTTCTTCGTTACCAAACTGCCGCAATTAACGGCCATAAGCCTTCATTCCCGCCTTTCGTTGCGGCCCGGCATTCGCTAAGGCTGCAGCAAATCCTGCCCCCTTTTCACGAGACCGTCGCAATGTTCCCGAAGCCGAAATCCGTATTGCTGCCCAACACCTACGCCTTCGAATCCGAGCCGATGGTGAAACCCACGGGCTTTCGCGAGTACGACGCGCGCTGGTTGTTCCAGAAGGAAATCAACCTGATGGGTGTGCAGGCGCTCGGCATGGGGCTGGGCGCACTGATCGCCGAGCTCGGCGTCAAGCAGGAGATCGTCACGGGCCACGATTTCCGCGGCTATTCGGCTTCGATCAAATATGCGCTGATCTCCGGCCTGATGGCGGCGGGCTGCAAGGTGCACGACATCGGGCTTGCGGTGACGCCGATGGCCTATTTCGCGCAGTTCGATCTCGACGTGCCCTGCGTCGCCATGGTCACGGCCTCGCACAACGACAATGGCTGGACCGGCGTGAAGATGGGCGCCAACCGTCCGCTGACCTTCGGCCCCGACGAGATGACGCGGTTGAAGGAGATCGTGCTGGGCGCCGATTTCAAGAACAAGGCCGGCGGCTCCTACCAATTCCACGAGAACTACCCGGCGCGCTATATCGCCGATCTCACCAGCCGTCCGAAGCTGACGCGCAAGCTCAAGGTCGTCGCCGCCTGCGGCAACGGCACCGCCGGCGCGTTCGCGCCGCAGGTGCTGGAAGCGATCGGCTGCGAGGTGATCCCGCTGGACACCGAGCTCGACCACACCTTCCCGAAATACAATCCGAATCCGGAAGACATGGAGATGCTGCACGCGATCCGCGACGCGGTGCTGCATCACAAGGCCGATGTCGGCCTCGGCTTCGACGGTGACGGTGACCGCTGCGGCGTGGTCGACAACACCGGCGAGGAAATCTTCGCCGACAAGGTCGGCGTGATGCTGGCGCGCGACATGTCGGCGATCCACAAGGATGCGCAATTCATCGTCGACGTGAAGTCGACCGGCCTGTTCGTCACCGATCCGGTGCTGCAGAAGCAGGGCGCGAAGGTTGCCTATTGGAAGACCGGCCATTCCTACATGAAGCGCCGCACCAACGAGACCGGTGCGCTGGCGGGCTTCGAGAAGTCGGGCCACTTCTTCTTCAACAAGCCGTATGGCCGCGGTTATGACGACGGCCTGGTCTCGGCGCTCGCGATCTGCGACATGCTCGACCGCGCGCCGGGCAAGTCGATGGCGGACCTGAAGAACGCGCTGCCGAAGACCTGGTCGTCGCCGACCATGTCGCCGCACTGCGCCGACGAGACCAAATACGGCGTCATCGACCAAGTGGTGAAGCACTTCGAAGGCTTGCAGGCCAAGGGCGCCAAGATCGGCGGCCAGGCAATCCGCGATCTCGTCACCGTCAACGGCGTGCGCGTCACGGTCGAGGACGGCAGCTGGGGCCTGGTGCGCGCCTCCTCCAACAAGCCCGAGCTCGTGGTCGTGGTCGAGAGCCCGGTCTCCGAGCAGCGCATGCACGACATGTTCGAGATGGTGAACAGCGTGCTGCGCACGCATCCCGAAGTCGGCGAGTACAATCAGAAGATTTGATATGAGAGGCGAGACGCCTCGAGCCAGAACTTCCGCCGTCATGCCCGGGCTTGTCCCGGGCATCCACGTTCTTCTCTCTGTGCAGATGCGCGTGGATGGCCGGGACAAGCCCGGCCATGACGACCACCGATGAAGCCGCGCCAGTAGTAAGTAAAAACTAAGCCGCCACCACCGCCGGGATCGGCAGCGCGGTGACCGACTTGATCTTCTCCATCGCGAAGCGCGAGGTGACGTTCTTCAGCGGCACGGCGCTGATCAGCTTCTTGTAGAACACGTCATAGGCCTGCATGTCTGCGACCACGACGCGCAGCATGTAATCGACGTCGCCGGCCATGCGATAGAACTCCATCACCTCGGGCATGGCGCTGACGGCTTCGGCGAACTTCTTCAGCCAGGCGTCGGAATGGTCCGAGCTTTCGACCGACACGAACACGGAGATGCCGAGCCCGATCTTGTTCTGGTCGACGAGGGCGACCCGCTTGATGATCACGCCGTCGGCTTCCAGCCGCTGGATGCGCTTCCAGCAGGGGGTCGAGGACAGGCCGACGCGGTCGCCGATCTCGGCGACGGACAGCGAGGCATCTTCCTGGAGCACCATCAGAATCTTGCGGTCGATGGCATCGAGGCGGCGGCTGGTCTCGGGGATCTGGACAGCGGCATCGGTCATTTGAAGAACTTTGTTCCATTTCAGGGGCTGATTTCCCTGATATAGAGAAAATCTTTCCACAGCAAGCCCATAATCTCGGCGCGAGAGTGGAATCGCTCTACGGCGCGCCGCGCAAAAGCCCTTCAACTTCAATGCGTTGTGGGGCGGCTTGGCCCCCGCCATGGCGGGTGCATTTCAGCGCTGCGGCAGCCGCGGCGAATCGCAGCGCCTCCCGCACCCCCTTACCCTCGGCGAGGCCAAGCGTGCAGGCGCCATGGAAGACGTCGCCGGCGCCAAGCGTATCGACCGCCTGGACCGGGAAGACCGGCGTCTCCTCCAGCTCGCCCGCCTCGTTCAGCCAGATCGTGCCGCGCGGACCGCGGGTCGCAGCGAGGAAGGCGGGCGTCAGCTTGGCGAGGCGCCTCAAGGCCTCGCCGTCGTCGGTGATGCCAGCGGTCTCCTGCACCTGCTCGCTGGCGAACAGCAGATGCGAGGCGGCGGTGAGCAGGCCGTCCTGCAACGACATCGCGCGGTCGACGCCGACGATGACGGGAATGCCGCGCCGGCCTGCTTCGGTGCACAGGGAGATCGCGAACGCCGCGCAGCGGCTCTCGACGAGGACGGCCTGACAATCGTCGAGCAGCTTGTCGGCATCGCCCAGCTTGACCGTCCAGAGAACAGGATCGCGATAAATGGTCAGCGTCCGCTCACCCGTCGCGTCGATGATGATCGCCGAGACGGGCGTGCTCACACCGGGCATGCGCACGATACGGCTGGTCTCGATGCCTTCGGCGGTCATGCGTTCGAGGATGAAGCCGCTCGACGTCTCGCCAGCATCGCCCATCGGTCCTGCGAAGGCGACGCGGCCGCCAAGTCGGGCGATCGCGATGGCGGCGTTGAGCGCGTTGCCGCCGCAAATCTCGGCGAGATGCGTTGCGTTGGCTTTACTGCCGCGTACGGGCACGGCCTCGACCCGAAAGGTCAGGTCGCGCACGGGAATGCCGATGCAGAGGATGCGCGGCGCGGCCGCAAGTAGCGCCATCGGCGGTCAGCTCTTGTCGTGCACCCAGCGGCCGAGCAGGTGATGGGCGATGGCGAAGGGATGCGGGCCGGCGAGCCCGTCCGGATGCGTCCGTGTCAGCATCAAGGCGGCCTCCTCGCGCGTGAACCAGCGCGCGTCTTCCAGCTCCATGCGATCGACGACGATGTCCTCGCTGACGGCCCGCGCGCTGCAGCCGATCATCAGCGACGACGGATAGGGCCAAGGCTGGGTCATGTAATATTGCACGTCGGTGCAGCGAATGCCGGATTCTTCCAGGATCTCGCGGCGCACCGCGTCCTCGATGGTCTCGGCAGCCTCGACGAAGCCGGCGAGGCAGGAATACATGCCCGGCGGAAACTGCTTCTGGCGGCCGAGCAGGCACTTGTCGTCGGAGGCAACGTGCATGATCACGACAGGGTCAGTTCGCGGAAAATGCTCGACCTTGCAACTCGGGCACTCGCGCTTCCAGCCGCCTTCCTTCATCGCGCTGCGCGCGCCGCAATTGGCGCAATAGCCGTGGCGCTGGTGCCAGCTCACCATCGACTTCGCCATCGCGATCGCCGAGAGCTCCTCGGGGGGAATCGCGCCTTGCATCGCCATGCCGCGCAGCTCGGTCAGTGTGTAGTCCTCGCGTCCCACCAGCTTCTCGGCGGCAGCCTGCGACAGGCCCATGCCGAACATCGCGGCGCCGTCGCGCAGGCCGAGGAAGATCGTGCCTGGATTGGCGCCGCACTTCAGCGCCTCGTCGATCGAGAGCAGCGCGCGCGTCTTGTCGCCCTCGCGCCTGACCAGGAGCGAGTCGCGGTGGACGACATAGGCGCGCGAGGTCGGCTTCTGCTCCATCGCGAACAGCTTCTCGTCGTCGCGGCGCAGATGCGCAGCGCGGTCGAGGATGTTGGTGACGAAGGCCGGCTGTCCCAGCGGAAATGCGTCGAATGCTGACATTATCGTTCTTTCAACCCAACCAGATCTTGCGGCGAAGCGCGCTGATGAAATTCTGAACCTCTGCGGCGTCATGCGCCAATGGCTGCATCACGCCCCAGACCGGCCGCGGCCAGGCGGCGTCACTGGTGCGGCGCGCAATGATGTGAACGTGAAGCTGCGGCACAAGGTTTCCGAGCGCGGCGACATTGAGCTTGTCGCATTTGGTGATCTCCTTCAGCGCGCGCGAGACGCGGGAGATCTCCGTCATCAGCTGCGCCTGCTGCACCTCGTCGAGATCGATGATCTCAACCGCGTCGGGGCGCCGCGGCACCAGCAGCAGCCAGGGATAATGCGCATCCTTGATGACCAGCACTTTCGACAGCGGCAAATCGCCGATGTCGATGGTGTCGTCTTTCAGGCGGGAATGCAGCGACCAGGCGGGTTCGGGCATAGGTGTTTCCAAGGGGGCCGATGGGGGCGGGCTTGTTTGGTCCGACCATACGATAGGGAGTTAGCAAGGGGAAGGTTCGGGCTCCGCTGCTTATGCATACGCGATCGTCGTCCCCGCGAAGGCGGGGACCCATAACCACAGGGAATAGCTATGGCGCGAGCTGGCGGCTCCGAATCCTCGCCAAACTCGACCCTGCGGTTATGGATTCCGGGCTCGCGCTGCGCGCGCCCCGGAATGACGGAAAACTATGCCTCCGCCAACACCCGCGCATTGGCGCGGATCGAGGCTTCGCTGACGCGAATGCCGAGGCCGGGCCCGTCGGGCACCACGACATGGCCGCCGCGGTTGGCGACGCGCTCTTCCAGCACATCCTCGGTCAGCACATGATGCGGCATGTAGAACTCGCACCCGAGCGAGATGCCCGGCGTCGCCGCGATCAGCTGCGTGCCGGCCGCAAGGCCAATGCCGCCCTCCCACAGCGTGCCGCCATAGCCGGGCAGGCCGGCGATGTCGGCGATCGCCATGATCGCCTGCGCCTCGAACAGGCCACCGGCCTTCATGAGCTTGATTGAGACGGCATTGGCGGCCTCGCGGCGCACCACCTCCATCATGTCGCGGCGGTCGAAGCAGCTTTCGTCGGCCAGCACGGGCGTTTCCAGCGCCGCGGTGAGCTGCGCCATCACGTCGAGAAACTTGCGCGGTACTGGCTGCTCGATGAAGGTCGGCGCGAACTCTTCGACGTCGCGCAGGATCTTGATGGCGCCGAACGGCGCGAGCGCCTGATTGTAGTCGACGCGGAGGTCGACCTTGTCGCCGAATTCCTTGCGAATCGCTTCGAGGTGGTCGAGGTCCTCGCGATGCGGCTTCACGCCGGTCTTGACCTTGTAGATGACGTTGCCGTCCGGAACCATCTTCCGCATGCGTTCGAGATCGGCGGCGAAATCCGGGTCGGCGATCGAGAAGGAAAGGGGGATGGTGTCGCGCACGCGGCCGCCGAGGAGGTCGGCGACCGATAGCCCCGACGATTTGCCGACGATGTCGAGCAGCGCCATCTCGATCGCGACTTTCGCTTCGGCATGGCCGACCAGCACGCGGTCGAGCTCGGTCATCAGCGCGCGGATGCGGCGCACCGGTTTGCCGAGCACGATGGGGCGCAGATAGATGTCGAGCGCGGAGAAGGCCGCTTCCGGCGTTCCCGTGAACACCTCCCACGGTGCGGCCTCGCCCCAACCGATCAGGCCGTCGCTCGCGGTGAGCTCGACCAGCACGCGCTTGACCGTGCCCTTGACGTTGCCGACGCCCTGCAGACGCGCCATCTTGATCGGGCTTTCGATCAGGAACAGCCTGAGACGTTCGATCGTTGCTTCGGTCATGTCAGGCCTCCATTAACGTGCCAGACCTGGCCGGTGACGTAGGATGCTTTGGGCGATGCCAGGAAAGCGATGATCTCGGCCACTTCTTCTGGCCGCCCGCGGCGGCGCATCGGGATCAACGCCTCGGTCGCAGCGATCTGCTCGGGTGACAGCCGGCTTTCGCTCGGCTTGTCCTTGACAATGAGGCCCGGCGCGACCGCGTTGACGGTCATGCCCTCGCCCGCGAGCTCGATCGCGGTGAGGCGAACCAGCGCTTCCAGTGCGGAGCGGCTCGCGGCCGTCGCCGCGAAGGGCGCGAAT
>NZ_JALBHA010000346.1:0-7149 GCF_023006445.1 Bradyrhizobium sp. SHOUNA76 | reverse complement strand
GCCCGTCTGCATCGTGATGTTTGCTGCGCTCATCGTGCAAGCCAACACCGGCTGGCTCTCCGGATATCGCCGCGATGCCACCGTGCGCAGCGTCGGCGTCGGCTGGCGCGAGCTTGCCGCCGAGATCGAAACGGTGCGCGCGCGCCATGGCGCGACCTGCGTGCTCGCGCAGGACTACGGCACCACCGGCTGGCTCGCCTTCTACTTGCCGCGCGGCACCTGCGTGGTGCAGCAGAACCAGCGCATCCGCTGGGTCAATATGGGCGAGCCGGATCCAAAACTGCTTGCGGGCAAGCTGCTCCATGTCGACGAGCTGCGTCCGGACGGGCATCCCGTCCTCAACGACCTCTTTGCGAAGGTCACGCAGGTTGCGCAATTGCAGCGCAAGCGCGGGCCGCTCGTGGTCGAGACGTACAGCGTCGATCTGCTGGAAGACGCCAAGGGCGACGTGCTGGACCGCTCGCCGCCGCCGGAGGCGAGGTAGCAGGGCTCACTGCCTCCACACTGTCGTCCCCGCGAACGCAGCGACCCATACCGCGTGATTTATCGATGAGTGCCGGTGTCCGTACCGCGCGAAGACCGGCCCACGACGAGTCTACGCCAAACCTCTCCCTGTGGTATGGATCCCGCGTTCGCGGGGACGACAGCGGAGTGTTGAGCCGATAGCAACGACTATCAGCCGATCATCTCGGCCTTTGCAGCATCCTGGTCCGGCCCGCCCCGATCCCGCCAGAACCACACCATCACGACCCCGGAGCGGCCGCGGACCTGGGCGAGCAGGGGGCCTGACAGAACGCCGTCGGGAGCCCCGTGGAAGTCGGCTGCATCGAGCAGCGTGTCGCTCAGCGCGAGCCGCGCGCCATTCTGAACGGCGACCTCCATCAGCCGGCTCGCGACGTTGACGGTGTCGCCTGTCGCCGTGATGTGCTGATGACTTTCGCCGAGGCGGGAGGCGACGATCTCGCCGAAATGCGCGCCGATCTTGAAGCCGAGCCGATCGCCGATTGCTGACGGCAACGAGGCGATCCAGCGTTCGACGCCGCGATGGAGGTCGATCGAACATTTCAGCGCGCGTGCCGCGTCATCGGGCATCGCGCCTGGCAGCCCGAACAGGATCATGGCGCCGTCGCCGAGAAAGCCGGTGATCGTGCCGCCGCAATCGACCGCGGTGTTGTCGATCAGCGCGTGAAATGCCTTCAGGATTTCCTGGATCGCGTCCGGATCGGTCTGCTCGCTCAAACCTGTGAAGCCGGAGAGGTCGATGAAGACCACGGCTGCGTTTTGTCGGACGGGTTTAGAGAGAAAATCCGGATCGCGCGCCAACCACTCCTGCACCGCAGGCGCCTGGAACTGCGCAAGCGACCTGCTTTTGGCAGCGAGATATTGCGTGCGGCGGCCTCCGGCCCATAGCTGTACACCGGCAAAGATCGCAACCGGGGGCACTGCGGCGGTGAGCGTGGTTGCTGCATTCAGCCAGACGCCATGCGTGAACGCGAACGTATTGAGGCCGGCCCAGGCGATCATCACCGCGGCCGCCGCCATGATGCCGGGCGCGCTGCGCCGCCAGGCCAGCAAGCCGACCAGCAGCATGGGCAGCAGGATCGCAGCGAGCGTGTCGGCGATACGAACCCTGTAATCGCGCAAGATGCCGTCGCCGGCAACGAGATGGGTGATCGCAGTCGAGACCACTTCGACGCCGGGCATCAGGGAATCGAACGGTGTGGGATAGAAGTCGCCGCCGCCGGCGACCGAGGCGCCGATCACGACGATCCGGTTCTCGATCGCGGCGCGATCGAGCGTGCCGTCGAAGATGCTCTGTGCGCTGACGGTGCGGATGGTCCGTCGCGGACCGTAATAGGTGATGGGCAGCGCGAAATCGGTGTCGGTCGGCACCGCGCGATCACCGAGCATGAGATGATCCGGCGCGATCGTCAGCGGCTTGTCGAGCGCGCGGGTGGCGACGCGCAAGGGGAACGACAGCTCGACCTTGTCGTGCGTCCGGAACAGCATCGGCACCGAGAGAGGTGAGCCTGATTGTCCCGTCGCGACATTGACGACGCCGACCTCGGCGTGGTCGGCGAACGCCGGCAACGGCAGCAGGAAGCGTTCGGCCTGCGGCAGCACGGCGAGGGGGCCCTGGCTGCTGGCCTCCACGGTCTCGCTGGCGCTGGGAAAGATCGCCGCGGCGGCGAGCACCATGGGGCCGGTGGCGAGCGTGTTTGCCAGCGTCGCATCTCCGATCGCAGCGCTGCGGTCGACCAGCAGCAGGTCGATCGCGATGACCTTCGGCTTGAACTGTACGATGGTGTCGACGACACGGGCGAGATCGGCGCGCGGCAGCGGATAGCTGCCGCCGCGCTTCACCACGGTGTCGTCGATCGCGACGATGGTGACGAGATCGGGTGGGCGCTGCACGCCTCGCACCTGGGTCCGCCAATCCGTCAGCGTTGCCTCGAGGCGGTCGAGAAAGCGCAGATGACCGTGGGCGTGCGCGGCATAGATGCCTGCGCCCCACAGCGCGGTGAGGATGAGTGCCACCAGGATCTGAACGCGTCTAGTCACTACGTGCTGCAATCTTCTTTGCTCTTAAATCCTGTTGACCAAGCCTTTATTGACCAAGCCTTGCCATCAGCGCGTCGACGCGCGGTTGACCCCATGTCTTGACGGTCAAGGGGCCGGACGCTTCCACGTCCACGCCTTCGCCGGGGCCTAGAACGACGCCGTGCCCACGAGCCCTGCGGCTGACGCCGACACGACCGTCAGCGACGAAGACGGAGGTCTTGGCCCCAGCGGCATCTACGGCCCACTTCGTGCCGCGAACCGCGGCAATCGCCTGCGGGGTCAGCACCTTGAAGGGATTGCCGCGGGGCTTCTTGGGCACCTCGATCAGCAGGGCTTTGCTGCTCAACTCCACGGAGTCTATATGTCCGTCGCGGTTGGCGTCCTTAAGTTCAAATCTGGCGCCGTTTTCGGCAACGATGATGATGCCGTTGTCGCAGCGCCAGGTCTGCGTGCTCGCGGCTGAAATCGACGCCGTGCAACCGGCGTTGGCAGGCTGCGCGGCCGCATATCCCATCAACAGAGGCGACCACGCCAGCGCGAAACATCCGGCGCGCGCGAACCTTCTCATGCCAGCCTCCGTTTGTATGCCCGGCACAGTTCAAAGCGATGTTGATACGGTACCGTATCACACGCAGAGGCTGCTGAAAAGTGCCGCTCAGGAGCTATTTTCTCAGCACGCCTTTTTCCAGAGCGGCGCGATCAACTTTCGGTCAGGAGAGCCGTGGATGTGAGTGCCGTCCGGCGGGTGATGTGCATGAGCGGCCCACCGCAGGCGGCATGTGAAAGGGCGCATCGCACACCAGCCTCGCGCAATGCTTCCCCGTTATCGTGCGGACATTGAAGACCACGAAAAGGACTTGGTTGGTGGGTCTAGAGAAGGCGGCCGGAGACGTCCGCTGAATGCGCCGATCCGGCCGAGAATTATGGTTAACAGACGCGCCTAAGTCCGTAGTTCTGCGGACTTTTTCTCAGAATGAGACAGCGTTTACGAGCTGCCCTACATCTGCCCGAACTTAATCCGCATTTAACTAAAAGTCGCCTTAATGACGCTCCGACCCTCTGCGAGATGCTGTTCCCGGATCGTGACCAGCGGCACTTTGAAGGGGGACCGAGTGACACCGTCCTGGACGCAAGGCGAATGAGTAAGAGTATCGCTGCGCAGAGTAACGCGGCACGGAAGTCCAAGAATTCTCTTCGGAAGTCTTCCCGGAAAATGACCACGACCAATTGGCTTGGCGCCGCGGCGATCGGCTGCGTCGTGATGGCTGCCGGCTGGACCATCTACAGCAACGTCTTCGGCGCGAGCGTCTATCCGAGCGTCGGTAGCACCGGCTACGACGAGCCGGTGATCAAGCGTGCGCCCAGGGTCGCGCTGCGCGAGGCCGGCGACGCCATCAAGGAAGCTTTTGCGCTCCTGCCCGACCGGTTGCAGGTGGCCGCGCCGATCTCGCGCGAGATGTTCAACGAACGCTTTGCCGCGGCTGCGACGCAGGGCGTGCAATCGAACGCGGCCAGCGCCGCACCAGCGACCGAGGTTGCGCTGGCCAAGGACGCGCCGAAGCAGAGCGTGATCGCGAAGGTCGCGGAAGCGCTGAAGCCAGCGGCTCCGGCCAGGATCACTGACAAGTCCACGGACAAGACCGCCGACAAGGCCAAGCGCGCTCCGGATGCCCAGGTGCAGCTCGCCTCGGCCGATCCGGCCCAGATCGTGCCGGCACCTGAGGCCAAGCCGAAATCGTTCGCCGATCGCGCCAAGGCGGCGGTGATGTCGATTACCGGTCCGCGCCAGTCGATGGTCGAAAAACTCTGGGGCAAGCGCGAGCCGTCCGGCGGGCTGCTCGCTTATGCCTCGGCCGATGCCAGCATCACGGCGTCCATCGCGCCGAAGGAGCAGAATCCGATGCTGGGCGGTGCGCCGCCCTATGAGCGCGATACCGCGGTCTACGACATCACTGCCAAGACGGTCTATCTGCCCGACGGCACCAAGCTCGAGGCGCATTCCGGCCTCGGCTCCAATCTCGACGATCCGCGCTCCCAGCGCACTCGCATGCGCGGCGTGACACCACCGCACATCTACACGCTGAAGCCGCGCGAGGCGCTGTTTCACGGCGTGCCCGCGCTGCGCCTGACCCCGATCGGCGGCGAGAGCGCGATCTACGGACGCGACGGTCTGCTCGCCCACACCTTCATGCTCGGGCCGAACGGCGATTCCAACGGCTGTGTGTCGTTCAAGGACTATTACGCGTTCCTCGACGCCTACCGCAACAAGGGCATCCGCAAGCTCGCGGTGCTGGCGCGGGTCGAGTGAGGCCGCCGCGGTGCGCCCGAGCGGGCCGAGCTAGCGCTTGACGAAGGTGAAGCTGCACGGACGCAGTTCATTGCGTTTGCCGCTGCCGCGGCTACGCTCGAATTGCGCGTCGATCGTGTACCCATACGGCGAGCCGGGAGCGCTATTGTTGACGGTGTAGGCGCTCGGACCCGTGAGACCCCGTGCACTCAGCGTGGTCTTCCCGTCAGCCGATACCTGTCCGTCGATTGCGAGCGTGCTGTTTGTACGCGGGTCCCGATCCTCCGCATGAAATACGCCGCCGGCGATGGTGGCCGACAGGGTTCGGGTATAGCCCAACGCCTTGCCGGAGCTGGCGCAGTTCACGGTGACGTCCCAATTGCCATCGAACATCCTGCCCTCGCCAGTCGCGGGCGCCAGCGCCACCTTCTGCTTCAGGCCGTCGATCCGGGCCTTGGCGAGGCTGGCGAAACTGCAGCTTGAAAATCGCGCCAGATGATCCTCGAAGGCGCTGACGGTGCCGATGGTGTCGGCCGCCTTCCAGTGCGCCTCCGCGGATGCGCAAGGGTCGGGCCGCGGCGCGCCTTGCGGTGCCGCGGGAGCGATCGTGACGGACACCGGGCCGTTCAGGTAGAACTTGCCGATGATCGACAGTGACAGCTCCGGAAGCTGCGTCTTGCCGCTGGCATCATAGACGTCGCTGCTGATGTCGCGAAAGACGTCGCCGATCTCGTGCGGCTCCTCGATGTGCTTGAGGAACGCCGTCGTGTAGGGGCTGTTGCGGCCGGTACCGTCGGCGGCGACCTGGCCTGATTGCGTCGAGAACGACACGATCGTCCCGCGCGGCGCCTCGACCTTCGACAGGCCGCGTCCGACCGAAGCCGCGCGCGTCGCAGAGCGCTTCAGCATGTCGGCCAGTGGATTGTCGCGGCAGGAATCGAGCACCAGGATGCGCAGGTTCTTGGCCTGCTGCAGATCGTTCACGATGTCGTCGACCCGCACGAAACGCTTGAGGTCGGCCTCATCGGTCAGCGTGGCGTCGACAGGCATCAGATAGTTCACGCCGTTGTACTGCATTGCATGGCCGCTGTAATAGAACACGGCCACGTCGGCCCTGCTGGCGGCGCGCGCGAAGCGGATGGTCAGGTCCTGCATGTCGGCCTGGCGCAGGTCGACGCCCTGGATCACCTCGAAACCGCTGCGCCTCAGCGAAGCCGCGACGTCTTCCGCATCATGGGACGGGTTGGGAAGTTGCGCCGTGCTGACATAAGCGCCGTTGCCGATCACCAATGCCACCCGCGTGTCCGCCGATGCAGGCCCGATGCAGAGCGAGACGAAGAACGTCAGACAAAAACCGGGCAGGTAAAGTCCGGGCAGGCAAAATCCGGCGAAGCAATGTCTGGAAAGAGCACTCATGAATGCCTTCCGAGGAAATATCGAAAATATTCCTCCAGATTAGCGCATGCCGCGTCGACTTCAATGCCCTCGCCAGGAAAGCACTCGGATTTCGCGACCGTGACGTCCGGTCACACCGTCGCCTTGCGCAGGGCCATTTCGGTCGCAATCGCTTCCCGCACGGCCGGCCGCGCCTGCATGCGCTCGAGATAGGCCGACAAGGACGGCCATTGCGCGATGTCGACGCCGGCGGGTCGGAGCAGCAGCAAGGCCCAGGTGAGGTGCGCATCCGCGACCGTGAAGCCGTTACCGACGAGGAATTCGCGCTCCGCCAGATGCGCCGACGGCGCCGACAAGGTCTGAGTGATCCTTGCGCGCGGTTTGGCGAGCGAGCCGTCGTCCTTGTACCAGAAGGTTGGAAACAGGAACGCCTTGTGGATCTCGGCGCCGACGAAGCTGAGCCATTCCTGGAGGTGATAGCGATCGGGATCGCCGAACGCCGGTGCAAGGCCAGCCGTCGGCTTCACATCCGCGATGTATTGCAGCACCGCCGCGCTCTCGGTCAGCCGTTCGCCGTTCTTCAGCACCAGCACCGGCACCGCGCCCTTCGGCGAGACGCCGCGGAAATCACTGCCGTCGTCCATGACCTGCTTGGTCCAGATATGGGCGAGGTGATACTGCGCCTCGATACCAGCCTCCATCAGCGCGATGCGGCTCGAGAGCGAGCAGGCCATCGGAAAGAAATAGAGTTGCAGCATCGCTGGCTCCCTCACGTCAGCGCATCGCTCTGCGCGATGATCGCGAAGCGGTCCGAGAGCTCGGCCAGCGCGACCTCATGAATCGTCCGGGCGTCCAGCGTGCCGCCGCGGCCGTCCGGCAGGTCGCGGGTGGCGCAGGCATCGGCC
>NZ_JALBHA010000345.1:0-7178 GCF_023006445.1 Bradyrhizobium sp. SHOUNA76 | reverse complement strand
CGGACGGGTTTCGCGTCGCGATCCTGTCGTCCTCCGGCAAGGGCGAGGCGTTGGCCGCCGAGCTTGGCGGGCTCGGCGTCACCGGCTCGAACAAGGAGAACGACGACCTGAAGCGTCTCGTCGACGGCACTATCGCGAAGTGGGGACGGATCGACGTGCTCGTCAACAGCGCCGGTCACGGGCCGCGCGCGCCGATCACCGAGATCACCGACGAGCAGTGGCACACCGGCCTCGACACGTATCTGCTGAACGTGATCCGTCCGACGCGGCTGGTGACGCCGATCATGCAGGCACAAAAGGGTGGCGCCATCATCAACATCTCGACTGCCTGGGCGTTCGAGCCCAGCGCGATGTTCCCGACCTCGGCGGTGTTCCGCGCGGGCCTTGCCGCCTTCACCAAGATCTTCACCGACACCCATGCGGCCGACAACATCCGCATGAACAACGTTCTGCCGGGCTGGATCGACAGCCTGCCGCAGCAGGATGCGCGCCGCGACACCGTGCCGATGAAGCGCTACGGCACGGTCGAGGAGATCGCGGCGACGATCTCGTTCCTGGCGTCCGACGGCGCGGCTTACATCACCGGCCAGAACATCCGCGTCGACGGCGGGCTGACGCGCTCGGTCTGAGGCCCAGAGCCGAATCGCTCCCTGGCGGTCTTGTCTTGATGCGACACGGGCGTGCGCTGCGCGTCGCCGGTGGTGGTTGATGCGTGGCTCTCCGGCCACACCCGTCATCCGTTCGCACGATCTGAGGCTCACACTACGTCACAGTCCTTATGAACTTCGCCGCAGCCCAAGACGAGCAGCGGCGCACGCCCTATGCCCTCACTGCGCCGGTTGCCGTTTACCCGCGCGGATTCGAAACGCGAGGTCAATCGCGTGGGGCAAGGAGACTGGAATGAACAAGTTTTTGCTGGCGATCGCTTCGGTTGTCTTGGGGACCGCATCCGTTCAGGCGGCCGACCTCGCGGCGCATTACACCAAGGCCCCGGTGATGGCGCCGGCCTATAACTGGACCGGCTTTTACGTCGGCGGCAATGTCGGCGGGCAGTGGGGCAGCGCGAACCCGGCCACTACCACGCTGTTTCCGGTGGCCGCCTATTTCGCGGATTCGAGCGTGACCGCCATCGGGTCGGTCGGCGCCCAGCACATCAACAGCTCCGGCGTGACCGGCGGCTTCACCGCCGGCTACAACTGGCAGGTCAACAACGCCGTGCTCGGCCTAGAGGGCGACATCAACTATTTCGGTTTCAAGGGCAGCGCGAGCAGCACGGCATTGTATCCCTGCTGCGCGCCGACCACCTTCACCGTCAATTCCTCGGTCTCGGCCGATTGGCTCGCCACCATTCGCGGCCGCATCGGCTTCCTCGCGACACCGAGCTGGCTGATCTACGCCACCGGCGGTGCCGCCATCGCCGAGGTGAAGGGCAATTTCAGCTTCACGGACACCTTTGCAGGGGCGACCGAGTCCGGAGCGATCCGCGACACCCGCGTCGGCTGGACGGCAGGCCTCGGCGGTGAATACGCCGTTGGCAACGGCTGGTCGTTGAAGGCCGAATATCTCTATGTCGATCTCGGTCGCAGCAGCATGACCAGCAACAATTTCAACGTCGGCGTGGCGTTGCCGGCCCAGACCTTCACCCACTCGGTCGATCTCAAGTCGAACATCGTGCGCGTCGGTGTGAACTACAAGTTCGGCGGACCCGTCGTCGCCAGGTATTGATCTATCCCGGTCCCAGCCTGGTGTGGAAAGCCCCGGCTCGGCCGGGGCTTTCTGTTTTGAAACTCAGCCGGCGTGCGATGCCAGCAGCCGCGCCAGTGCCGGCAATATCTTGTAGCGGGCGATCTCGTGCGGATACTCGCCGCGATTGGCGAGCATGACGATGGCGATCCGCCGCGACGGCACCAGGCCGATATAGCCCGAGGCGTTGTTGAGGCCGCCCGGCTTGTCGATGACGGTGGCATCAGGGAGATGCACGGTTTCCCAGGCCATGGCCTGTCCGAATTTCTCGTCGACGCGGACGACCTCACGCTGCGTCATCCGCAGCGCCTCGCGCAAATGCGGATCGATCGCCCGGCCGTCGACGCAGGCCGCTGCGAAAGCGGCTAGATCCCGGGCGGAGGAGAACATCTGTCCCGTGCCGGGAAAGTCGAAATAGCTCTGCTGGCTGCCGATTGGGCCGATCGCCGCGCCCTGGTCGGAATAGCCCTGGACCACGCGCTCCATCCAGGCCTCGTCCATCACGGCGCGGTTGTCTGCGCCGCGCTCGGGGATGAAGGTGGCTTCCATGGCGAGGGGCCGGAGAATGCGGTGCTGGATCAGCGCGTGGATCGGCTTGCCGTAGCAGCGCTCGAGCACGAGCTGAAGCACCACGTAGCCGGCATGGGTGTAGATGCGCTGCCGGCCCGGCGCGATGCCGGACGCCGGCGCGAAGGCGTTCAGCATGGCGATGAACCGCTCGCGCGTGTACTGCTCGTTCGGCCAGGGCGGATGGTCGGTCGGCAGCAACAGCCCCGAGCTATGCGTGACCAGCTGGCCAACGGTAACGTTGCGGATATAGGTGCCGTCCAGCTCGGGCAGGTATTTCGGCAGGCGGTCGTCGAGCCGCAGCTCGCCGCGCAGCACGCCGAGCGCGACGAGAGCCGCCTCGAACGGTTTTCGCAAGGACGCGAGGTTGAACAGCGTGTCCGGCGTCACCGGCCGCTTCGTGACATCGTCGGCAAGACCATAGCTGAAGAACTCGACATGGCGCCCGGCATAGAGCGCGGCGGCGAGGCCGCCCGCATGGTCCGGCGTTGCGGTCGGCGCCAGCTCGTTCGCAACGATGTCGCGCATCTGCGCGATCATGTCGGAATCCGCCGAGGCGCGGCGCGGGCGAAGCGCGATGGCAAGTGGAATGAGCGCTGCCCGGGAGAGCGCGCGCCGGGTGAAGTGCGATGAAGTGACAACGGTCGGCACGGCTCTGACGCATGTGTGATGCGCCCCCGGCGCCTTCTTAGCGTGAAGAGGCGGGCGTCCCAATTCACGATTGCGCGTTGTCGGTTCCGTATGACGGATCGCGGTTCGTAGCCCGGATGGAGCGAGCGTAATCCGGATTCTTTGCTCCGAGCACGAAGGTCCCGGATCGTGCTTCGCTCCATCCAGGCTGCGAAGCGACAATCTAAACTTAGCTAAGTGGCTAACAATCATTGACGCCGGATCGTGGTGGCTCTATAGTTAGCTTCATGGCTAACCAATTATCTCCCCTCGACCAGGTCTTCTCGGCGCTCGCCGATCCCACGCGGCGGGCGATCGTGATGCGGCTCTGCGCGGGGGAGGCGTCGGTCGGCGAGCTCGCCGATCCCTTCGACATGGCGCTGCCGAGCTTCATGAAGCACATCCATGTGCTGGAGACGAGCGGGCTGGTTCTGTCGGAGAAATCCGGCCGCGTGCGCACTTGCCGCCTCAGCCCGGATGCGCTCCTCGGTGCGGAGGACTGGTTCCAGCGGCAGCGCGCGATCTGGGAGGCGCGGCTCGACCGGTTCGAAGCCTACGTGATGAAGCTCAAGAAAGAGAAGGAGAGGGCGGCCGCCAAGCGGCCGTCCCGCACAACCAAGAAGAAAGGTTCTGAGTGATGACGAATTCTGCCAATCCCGCTCTGTCGCAATGGTCGCTCGACCGCGAGATCGTGATGTCGCGCGTGATCGACGCGCCGCGCGATCTGGTGTTCGAGGCGTGGTCCGACCCGAAACATCTGCCGCAATGGTTCGGGCCGAAGGGGTTCAAGGTCGAGACCTTCGAGATCGACGTGCGGGTCGGCGGCGTCTGGCGCTTCAACATGATCGGCCCCGACGGCACGGTCTATCCAAACCGCATGCGCTTCCGCCGCATCGAGCGGCCGCACCTGATGGAGATGGATCACGGTCTCGACCAGGACGAGGACCCCGGCATGTTCCGCTTCACCGTCACCTTTGCCGAGCAGAGCAACGGCAAGACCGTGCTGATGATGCGCCAGCTGGCCTCGAGCGCCGAGCAGCGTGACGGCATGATCGGTTTCGGCGCAGTCGAATACGGCTACCAGACGCTGGACAAGCTTGCAGCGTATGTGGCGGGCATGAAGCGGTGAGGACAATGCGGTCCCGGCTGATGACAAGCCGGGACCGTTCACGCGCGCACCGTCAAGGTTCGATTGCCGAAGCGCGATCGACGGCGCAATTAACGCCGGGGTGTGGTGCCGTTGGACCGCGGAGTGGTCTCGTTGAGCATGCCTGGAGCGCTGGAAGCGCCTTGTCCGCCGCGTTCCGTATGTGTGATTCCGCCACTGCCGGAGCCGGAGCCGTCTCCGGCGCTTCCTGAGCTAGCACCGCTACCGCCCGCACCGGCGCCTGCGCCTTGTGCGATCGCTGCGCCGACCGAAGCACCGGCCAGCATCGCGGCCGTGAAGATCGTCAGAATTGTCTTACGGATGTTGTTTCTCCTCGATGTTCATGTTGGACCAATCACGCCCGCCGCCAACCGTTCCTGCTCGCGTTGATGTGGAGGGGCTGTGTCGCCGAAGGTGCTTGGCGGCGCTATCGCAGGTTAGTTTCGGGTCTCAAGTCCGGAACATCGTTCGGGATCGGTACCGGAGACCAAGGCACTGCCGGAGACATCGTTGAAGGAAGAGCAACGCATGGCCGCCTGGACCGACCAATGTCGGAAAGGTGACGATGGAGTTTCTGTCGCATCAGCGCCAGGCGGCGTAATTATTCGCGTTCTTCGCCAGGATCGAACAACTGGCACGCCAGGGCGGGCGGTGGTGTTTCACGCCGTCGGTTCGGCCGTGCCCGCCCGGTAGGAACGATCGTCGTGCTCCGGCTTTGCCAGTGATGACGCACATTATCTTCAGCGACTATCGCAATCCCGCCGCGGAGCAGGCTTACGAGATCGCCTGGGACTTTCTCGCCCGCACCGGCGGCATCCGTGACGAATTCCACGCCTGCGTGTTCCTGGCGCAGCAGATCACCGTGATGGTCGAGCAGGGAGAGACGAACCGGATCCGCATGGCCAATCGCGCCATCTCCCTATATCAGCGCCACGTCGCGGAGAGCGACGACGTCATCCGCAGCGGCGGCCGTCGTGCGGAAGGGCGTTGAGCGCCGCACGCGAACCCGCCTCGCGCCGCCTCATTCCCTGGCCTCGTCCGTCACGATGTCGCCAAGCTTCCGCCAGCGCTGGCCGTCGAACTGCACCATCTGGAACTGCTTGTTGACGCGATAGTCGGTCGGCGAAGTCGTGACAGAGACGCCCGGCAGCGCCAGGTCGAGCTCGACGTTCCTCAGATTGGCCGCCTGCCGCATTACGTTGTCGCGGGTGAGATCGTCGCCGCATTGCTTCAGCACCTGAGCCAGCAGCTGCGCGGTGATGTAACCGTAGACGTTCAGGTTCGAATCCTTGTCACCCTCGGGATAGTATTTGGCCATGAAGGCGAGATAGCGCTTCCGCTATGTGGACAATATGGTTGCGCCGAGGTTTCGCTGAAGCACGGGCTCCACCGACCCGAACACACAGATTTTTGTGTGATTGCATGCCGTGCTGTGACAGGATTATTACGTCGGCATGTCAGATCGATAATTCTTGGAGCGGTTCATGTTGCAGTGGCAGGCGCGGTCGAATCCCCTCGCGTGGTGGTGGGGATCCCTCACGCTCGTGAGCGGCGCCAACATCCTCGTCTGGTTCATGCTGTACCGCGAGTTCTACCCGACGCCTTCGGGCAGCCTCGGTGGCGGCTCGGACATCGGGCTGATGTTCCTATTGTGCGCCGGCTATGTGTTCGGCTGCGCGTTCCGCTCGATCCTGCCGCGCGCCGACGTGCAGCGCATCTGCCTGTTCGACACCTGGCTGTCGAGCGTCGTCGTCGGCCGAACGGTCGCGACCGTGGCCGAGCTCTGCTTCGTCGCGCAATGGGCCATCATCCTGCATCAGCTCGGCAAGATGACGGGCGCCGAGACGGCCGTGAACATCGCGCTCGTGATCGTGCCCATCATCATCATCGCGGAGTGCTTCTCCTGGTACGCGGTCGTGACCACCAACTTCCTCTACAATGCGATCGAGAACTCGCTCTGGGCGGTGACCTTCTTCCTGGCCGGGATCGCACTGTGCCGCCTGATGCCGGAATTCCAGGGCCCCGTGCGCTGGGCGCTGACCGCCGGCATCGTCGGCATCGCCTGCTTCCTCGCCTTCCTCGTCACCGTCGACGTGCCGATGTATCTCAGCCGCTGGCGGGCAGGGCACGCCGAGGGCAATAGGTTTCTCGGCTTCCTCGAAGGCCTGCACGACGTCTCGACGCGCTGGGTGGTGACCCACGACATCGCGCATTGGAAGGGCGAGCTGACCTGGATGTTCCTGTATTTCAGCGCCGCGGTGTGGTCGAGCCTCGCGCTCTGCGCGCTCTATGCGATGGATGGCTATCTCACGCGTTATCTGGCCTGAGCGATCAGGCCTCGCCGAGATCGAGCTGCGTCAACAGTCCCTGGCGGAGCGCCAGGCGGACCAGCTCGATGTCGGAGCCGACGCCGAGCTTGTCCTTGATCAGGGAATGCAGGTTCGCCACCGTCTTCGGGCTGACATGGAGCGTCTCTGCGATCTCGTCGGTCGTCTTCTCCGCGAGCAGCAGCCGCAGCACCTCGAACTCGCGCGCGGTGAGGACGTCGGCAGCCGAGCTTTCGCCGCCGAGCCGGCTCAATGCCAGCTCGTGGTCGATGTCGGGGCTGATCGCGATCTTGCCGGCGAGCACGTCCATCACGGCGCGCACCAGCGTCTCGGGCGGGCTGGTCTTGGTGACGTAACCCCTGGCGCCGGCGCGGATCGCCTGCACGGCGAAGCCCGCATTCTGGTGCATGGTGAAGATGAGAATCTTTGCGCCCTTGTCCCACTGCCTGATCCGCCTGACGGTCTCGATGCCGCCGATGCCGGGCATGCTGAGGTCCATGATGACGAGATCGGGCGCCTCGGATTTGTACAGACGATAGGCTTCCGCGCCGTCGGCCGCTTCAGCGATGACGCGCAGGCCCGGCTGCTTCTGCAGCACGGAGCGATAGCCTTCGCGGACGACGGAATGGTCGTCGACCAGCAGGATGGACGCGTCGGCCGCGCTCATGCCGCATGCTCCAGCGCCTGCCGGTCGGCGGCGGCGAGCGGAATGACGACGCGCAGCG
>NZ_JALBHA010000344.1:0-7187 GCF_023006445.1 Bradyrhizobium sp. SHOUNA76 | reverse complement strand
ATCCTGGTCGATCCCAATCCAGCGGTCGGCGCCACCATCGGCGCGCAGGCGCGACCCGTCATCGAGACGGCCTTGGCCGCGCTGGAGGTCGAGACGCGGCTTGGCGTGCGCGTCGTATCGGTCGAGGCGGCCGGGATTCGGTTGAGCTCGGGCGAGTTCATTCCGGCGCAAACCGTGATCTGGTGCGCCGGGATGCGTGCCAGTCCCTTGGCGGCGAGTTTTCCGGACGCACGCGATCGCCTCGGGCGTCTCCTCGTCGATCCGTTCATGAGGGTCGCGGATGTCGGCGGCGTGTTCGCGGCCGGCGACGTCGCCTCGAGCGTGGTCGACGGGCTGCATCCGACCGTGATGTCCTGCCAGTTCGCGCGGCCCATGGGCCGCTTTGCCGGTCACAACGTGGTCGCCGATCTCGCAGGCTTGCCGATGCTGCCGCTGCGGATCGACTGGTACGTGACCGTGCTCGATCTCGGCGCCTGGGGCGCGCTCTACACTGAGGGCTGGGACCGCGAGGTGCGGACCACCGGTCAGGCTGCCAAGACGACCAAGCAGACCATCAACCGCAAGCGCATCTATCCGCCGTTGACCGGGAGCAGGGAAGATCTGTTCGCCGCCGCCGCGCCGATCGTGCAGGCGCCGCCGCCGAGCTATGGGGCGCCGCGCCGTTGAGAAGGCGACGGTTGCGTGGTTGGTCGGCAGTCTCAGAGGGCCTTCGGGCGAGCAACTGCAGCGGAGCGGCTGCCAGCCTTCATCCGCCCGGGGCCTCTGAGCCGACTGCGCCGCTCGTTCTCGCGAGGTCGGCAAATGACCCCATAGCCGACGACAGACGGCTCTCGATCAGAGTATCCAGCGCTCACGTACGATCCACCGCCAGCCCCGGCCTCGAAGTCTGACGTCGCTGCAAGCCCATACGTGTCCGCTCGGAAGCGTAGTTTACTCGAGCACCTCATCCGCGCCGGCAACGATTACTGAGGAGAACGCAGAACCGAGCAGTTTGGCAGCCTTCAAGTTGATAACGAGCTCTACCTTTGTGACGAGCTGGACTGGAAGATCGGAAGGCTTCTCGCCCAACAGGATCCGTCCGGCATAGATCCCGGCGCGGCGGTGCGACTGCATGAAGTCTCCACCGTAGCTCATCAAACCTCCAGCAACGGGAAAGTCTCGGGTCTGTGTGATTGCGGGCACGCGATGCTTTATTGCGAGAGCAGCCAACCGCGAACTGCGAAATGCAAAATAGGGATCCGAGGTAAAAACAAGCCCACTTGCCCCGTCCTTGGCCGCGGCGGCGAATACAGATTCAAACTCATCCTCTTTACTTGCGCCTAAGACTTCCAGTTGAACCCGCAGGGTGTCTGCAGCGGCGTGAAGCTTCTGTAATTGTGATTGTGCGGTCGGACTTGTCGGGTTGGCGACAACCATCAACTTCGGCGCTGTGGGCATCAGGTCGCGCATAAACTCAAGCCTCTTTGGCGAAACGTCGACACTCAGGCTCGAAACTCCCGTGATATTTCCGCCCGGCCGCGACAAGCTGTCGACCACGTGTAGCTGGACGGGGTCGCCGCCCATCTCAAAAACGATTGTCTTGGTCGTAGTCGCCGCTTTCGCGGCCAGTGCCACGGGGGCGCCCCCAGGCGCCACGAGCACATCCACGTTGCGGGCGACCAGTTCGGTAGCCAAGGCAGGCAATCGAGAATATTGTCCGTTGGCCCATTGATACTCGATTGCCACATTGCGGCCCTCGACAAAGCCGGCTTCTCCTAGTCCCTGGTGGAAAGCCTCAAGTCGACTGGCAAAGAGTTCGAGCGACTCCGGACAAAGATAGCCAATGACGGGCATGGAGGATTTCTGCGCATACGAGGCGGTCGTGCACGTCGCAGCACCTACCATCAAAAGCAGAAAATCACGCCGCCTGGCGCTTCGTGGCGTTGCTGCTACTGAACGGGCGCACCTCATGCATATGCATCCGCTACCGAAAACTAATTGGCAGAGCATAGCTCGGGATGCTCAAACAGTCTTCAACAGGGTTATGCCAGGCATCCGGCGGCCAGCCTCGGCTAGAGAGTATTGAAGTCTATCCCGAAGACAGGAATAGCTTCATCAAATCCCTTGATTTCTCGGCCCCCAAGATCCTCGACGGGCCGCTTGCCCTTGACGCCAACGGCGACTTTGGCGTCGATTAGGATTTCCCCGTCTGCGGCAGATGCGCACAGTCGGGCGGCGAGATTCACAACGCTGCCAATGGCGGTGTAGTCGAGCCGGTCCTTGTATCCGATCCGGCCGACAGTCGCGGGCCCGCTGGCTAGGCCGATTCCGAAACCAACGTGGTAGCCACTCGATCGCCAGCCAGCGATAAGGGCTTGCACGTTCTTCTGCATGTCGATGGCGAGATCGATAGCTCTCAATGCAGGCTCTTCGACTGGGACAGGTGCGTTCACCAGAACCATCAGTCCGTCTCCGGAGAAATTGATCAGAGTTGCTTCGAATTCCGCGATGACCCTGCCAAGGCTCTCATAGTACTCGGACAGTACGCTCATGACGTCTTCAGGCGCAGCTCCTGCTGAAAACGCGGTGAAACCCCTCAAATCGCAGAAGACTACGACGACTTCCGTGCGGCGGCCGTCCAGCACGCTGTCGTCCCCGGCTCTATCGACGAGATCGGCGACCTGGGGGGCAAGAAACCGCTTGAGCTTGGCTATGCGCTCCTGGTGCTGCTGCGCCAGCGCCAACTCGGAAGCCATTCTGTTGAAGCTGTCTGCAAGGCGCTGGAACTCGTCCCCGGTGTGGATTGAGATGCGGTGGTCAAAGAACCCGGCACCAATCCTCTCCGTGCCCTCCTCGAGCAGTCTAATTGGCTCCGTCATCCGGTCCGCGAACGCGTAGGCCAGAACCCCTGCTAGTATGATGCTGACTGCGAGAAGCATTGCGGTCCGCCAAAGGGCGGCATGGATCGGCGCGTAAGCTTCAGATAGCGGCTGCGCGACCACGACTGTCCAATCGGGGCCCTGCACGGGAGCCGTGCTGGCAACAATATATTGTCCTTGTGCATCCCGGCTCGTTGCGAAGCCCCGTTTAGGCCCTATTGCGTCCCGCACAGCCCGAAATGGTTCGGAGGTTGCTTCTTCTGCCCCGCGGAGAACGAGGCTGATGTCCGGATGGGCGATAAGGCGACCCGATCCGTCCAGGACGAAGGCGTAGCCGGTCCTTCCGAACTTGATCGCCGAGATCACGTCCCAAATCAGCTTAAGGTTGATTTCGGCCACAACTGCGCCGACAGCCTGTCGGTTGCCCACAGTCGCAACGGTCAAGTACGGTTCGGAGCCTCGATTGTAGCTGACTTCGCTGAACCAGATCTGAGCTGCCCGGGCACCGACCAGAGTGGGATCGGCTGATCGGTCCGCGCGGCTCTCGATCCGATTCAGGCCGATCCGCGAGATATAGAGACGCTCTAGACCGTTGCCGTCGAGGAGCGTGAGGCTGGCGACGGCAGGCGCCTGTCGAAGGAGGCGCAACGCGTCGGTCCGCCGGCGGTCGTCGGGCTCCTCGGTCCACGGAAGCTGGACCAGCCAGCCAAGCTGAGTTGTGATACCGTGGATGAAATCGTGTATTTCGGCGGCCGCGGATGCTGACTGAAGACCAAGCGACTGGTCAAGCCTCGCGCGCTGATCGCGATAGCCGAACCACCCTTCAATAACGCCGTTGAATGCCAGTGGGATTGCGACAGCTACGAAAAGTGCGAGCAAATATTTACGAAAGAGGCCGCGAAACCGATCTTGAGCAATCATGATGCGGTCTCCTGTACAATCATAACAGGTACGACGGCCCAGAATAACATGTCGCTCCGCCGTCGAGCGGAGCTCATTCAAATTCCCCACGCGCACGCGCACGGGTGCAATGTTTTGCGCCTTTAGAGCGGAATAGTCACGCGGTAGGAGTGTGGCTAAGTTGTCGACCTATGTAGCCCCGACGGCACTGGTATTCGGCGACGTCAGTCTCCGGCTCACATTCTGGCCCATCCAAGTCATCGAGCGACGCCACCGCAGCGAACAGGCGTGCGGCCTCTATCGTGCCACCCGATGTTGATCATCCGGGCCGAAGAGGCAAACCACAACTTTGTCTCCTTGTGGCCCCTTAGCAGCCCTTGCGGTGCAGTTCGCCGACCGTCAGCTTCGCTTCTGTTCCAGAGCAAATGCCACTGATCGCTTCCAATTCGGCGGGTTGCGCCGATCTACAAGCCCTTGCGTTGCCTGACGGGCAAAACACGCCATGGGTCGGTCAACGCCCGTCATCAAAAATATTCCACTTTACCGAAATTCGGAATTGACGTATGTGTCGCGGCAACCCGGCCCAAGGAAGAGGGGCGTATCGCGATCGTCACGAACGCGGGCCGGGCGGCGGTGGACGCCGGTGACATCGGCGCGATTGGATTTCGCAGGGTGGGCAACCGTGAGCGAGGTCGTCGCGCACACGACCGGTGTGATCGGCGTACGGCAAAATCGTGTGGTCCTGGCGCCCGGGGTCTGTGCGCCAAGCGTTGCGGTGATGTGGACTGCCCAACCGGGCACACGCATCAGCCATCCGCAAGGCGACGGGGGCAATAGTGCAACGCTCCCCGGGGAGAGCACGACATAAGCCGTCAGACCACTGCGCAGGGAAGGCCGGGATGTCTCCGGTTGCCCTGTTCTCCGCTATGCAGAAGCACACGCAATCTGCTCTTGGCATGGCGGTCCACGGGAGCCAACCGGCTCCCGGCCTTCCCTGCGCCCTCTTTCATGAGAGGGCAAGGCAACGAAACAAAGCTCGGGCGAAATGAGCCGCGAGGACGCGAAGGTGTGTCTGCAAGTCGAAAGCGACTATCGAATGCTGCCGCATGCATCATCTCGGACCGTCACCCTGAGGCGGCCGCTTCTTCAGCGGCCCTCGAAGGGCGACAGCCCGGCTGCACCTCGGCCGTTCATCCTTCGAGGCTCGGCCTGCGATGCGTTCGCATCGCATGCCTCGCACCTCAGGATGACGGACCAAATATGGTCCCTGCGGAAAGATTCCTGGATTGCTTCGCTGCGCTCGCAATGACGCGCTGAGGCAGCGTGCGCAAAGGACACAGGTCTCGTGCCCCGGACGCAGCGCAGCGTCTCTTCGACGGTGCGCTGCAGAGCCGGGGCCCATGCATCAACGAGTGCCGTGGCCTGCTGGGTCCCGGCTCTGCGCAGCAACGAAGAGCGTTGCAGCGCGTCCGGGACACGAGAGACACGCAACCGTCATTGCGAGGAGCCCTTGCGACGAAGCAGTCCAGACTGTTTCCGCTTTGGGATTCTGGATTGCTTCCGCCTTCGCCGAGGCTCGGCGGACAAGTCGCTGCGCTCGCAATGACGATGTGGAAACTGTGGCGGACAAATCGCTGCGCTCGCGACGAGGAGGTCCAGACATGAGAAAGCGCCCGTGGGGGGCGGGCGCTTTCTGTAGTCGACTTGGGGTTGGGGTCGTCTACATATCCACGTGGCGACTTTGGGGGGCTGGTAAAGAGCCGCGTGAATTCGAAAAACTCGTCAGATCTCCTTAGCGAACGAGGGACGCGTTCGAGCTGGTGATAACGACCGGCTTGCCGGCCTTGATGACGCGGGCCGTCTGGGTCAGACCTTCATCCGAACCCGTGCGTGCCGTGATGCCGAAGCCTGCCACCGCGATCCCCGCGACGAGGGCGACGACCACAATTTTCAAATGGGTCGAGCGATCTGCGCTGTAGATCGAGTGGTTCATGGAAGCCTCCTGCCGCCATCTACCCGAAGTAGTCGCCGGCCGTTTCAGGCAGGTTCATGCTTCCGGTGCCCAACAACCTAGTATTGGGGGGATTCGTTCCCAAGAGACCATCACAAGAGCGTGAGATGACGTGAAAGGTCGCGATCAAAAGCGACCCAGGATCGTGCATTTCGGTAATTATTTCAAAGCTGTAATGTGTGTGTCAGGCGCCTTTTCGGCAGTTGGTCCACAAGGCGCCAGGAACTCAAAAACCATTTGCCTGTGGCTGAAAAACACACGGCTTCTTAAGGCAAATCAGATGCTTCCGACCGTTTTGAGCCGCGCCCGGGGATGGATTTCAGCCTGCGACAGCACCGTCGTCTGGGCCCGGAACCGCTCGACCAGGGACCGCACGAAGGGGCGAATTGCCGCAGAGGTGACCAGCACCGGCGCCTCGCCTTCGCGCGCGGCGCGCTCGAACGCCTCGCGCACGCCGGTCATGAACTCCGACAGTTTCGAGGGCTGCATGGCCAGGCTCCGCTCCTCGCCCTGGCCGATGATGGATTCGGCAAAGGCCTGCTCCCATTTCGCCGACAGCGCGATCAACGGCAGATAGCCAGCATAGGAGGTGTTCTGCGCGCAGATCTGGCGCGCGAGGCGAGCCCGGACGTGCTCGACCATGGTCGCGGGATTGCGCGAGAAGGCCAGCGAATCCGCGATGCCTTCGAGGATGGTCGAGAGGTCGCGGATCGAGATGCGCTCGGCGAGCAGCAGCTGCAGCACGCGCTGGATGCCGGAGACCGTGACCTGTCCGGGGACGATGTCCTTGACCAGCTCGCTCTGCTCCTTCGGCAGCTCCTTGAGCAGCTTCTGCACCTCGCCATAGGAGAGCAGGTCCGACATGTTGGCCTTGAGCAGCTCGGTGAGGTGGGTGGAGAGCACGGTCGCGGCGTCGACGACGGTGTAGCCCTTGAGCGAGGCCTCCTCCTTGAGGCTGGCATCGACCCAGGTCGCAGGCAGGCCGAAGGTCGGCTCGGTGGTATGGATGCCGGGCACCTGCACCTGGCTGCCGCCGGGATCCATGACCATGAACTGGTTCGGCCAGATCTTGCCGGTACCGGCGTCGACCTCCTTGATCTTGATGATGTAGGTGTTGGCCTCGAGCTGGACGTTGTCGAGGATGCGCACCGCCGGCATGACAAAGCCCATCTCGATCGCGAGCGAGCGGCGCAGCGCCTTGATCTGCTCGGTGAGGCGGTCGGTGCCGTCGGGGCCGTTGACCAGCGGCAGCAGCGCATAGCCGAGCTCGATCTTGAGATCGTCGATCTTGAGCGCGGCCGAGATCGGCTCTTCGGCTGCGGCAGCGCCTGGTGCACCGGGCTGGCCGGCAGCAGGTGCGGCCTTGGTGGCTTCCTCGGCCCTGGCGGTGATCCGGTTGCGGTTGCGAGCGTTCCAGG
>NZ_JALBHA010000343.1:0-7213 GCF_023006445.1 Bradyrhizobium sp. SHOUNA76 | reverse complement strand
CAGGCCTTGCGCGCGCCGCTCGCTCAGGCGCTCGACCAGGTGCGCGGGCTGTTCGTGCCTGACGAGTTCGACGCGGCACGCAGCGAGCGGCAATTCCGCCTGATGATGCCCGACCTGGCAGTCGAGCTGCTGATGCCGCCGCTCATGGAGAAGGTGACGCGTCTTGCGCCCAACGTCCGCGTCGACGTCGTGCCGTGGCGGGGATCAGCGATCTTCCACGCCGAATTCGCCCGCACCATCGACCTCGTGATCTCGATTGGCAATGCCTTCAAGGGTTTTCACCGCCAATTGCTCTACACCGATAGCGACGCGCTGGCGGTGCGGCGCGGCCACCCGATGGCTACGAAGCTGAAGCGGCGCGAAACCTTCCTGGCCGCACGCCACGTCGGCGTGATCATTCGCGGCAGCAACGAGGATTTGATCGATACCTGGCTGCGAGCCAAGGGAATCGAGCGGCACATCTCGCTGGTCGTCTCAGGCTATCTCGAAGCGCTGCACGTCGCTGCTCGTACCGACCTCGTCGCCTTCGTGCCGCGCCGGCTGATCGCAGCGCTGTCGAAACAACTCGGCCTCGTCGCGGTGACGCCGCCGCTCGACCCAGGGATCGACGAGCAGTTCATGTTCCATCCAACCCGCGCGCAGATGGACCCCGGCTCGATCTGGCTGCGGCGGCTGATGCTGGAAACGGGACGGGAGCTGGAGCAAGCCAAACGCAAGCTATCGTAGGGTGGGCAAAGCGACTTGTCCGCCGTAGCTCGAAGAGCGAAGGCGGAAGCGTGCCCACCCTCTGTCGCGATCGGGAAAAGATCGTGGGCACGGCGCTACGCGCCTTTGCCCACCCTACGAAGCCGCCGCGCCGTTACGCCTTCTGCGCGGCCATCACCTTTGCCACGGCGGGGCGGTCCGACATGCGCTTGAAGTGATCGGCGATCTTCGGCGTTGCGTTGATGTCGACGCTGTCGCCTTCGAGCCAGGTCGAAAGGGTGTAGAGATAGGGATCGCAGATCGTGTACTGATCACCCATCACCCAGGGTCCCCGAAACATCTTTTGCTCCATCAGCGCGAAGCAGGCGGCCATGGTCTGCGGGACCTTAGCCTTCATGTCGGCGAACGAGCTCTCCTCCGTCGCCCAGCGCGCGCCGCGCATCTTGTGGGCATGGTTGATATGCACGGTCGAGCAGAGATAGGAGTTGAACGACTGCACCTGGGCGAAGTCGAAGGGATCGTCGAGCGGCGCGAGCTTCGCCTTGGGGAACGTCTGCGCGAGGTAGGCCAGCATCGCCGGCGTCTCGGTGAGGACACCGCGATCGGTCACCAGCGCCGGCACGCGGCCCTTCGGATTGATCGCGAGATAGTCCGGGCTGGTCTGCTGGTTGTCCTTGAAGCTCAGCCGCTCGGCCGTGTAGTCGGCGCCGGCCTCCTCCAGCGTGATGTAGGTGGCGAGCGCGCAGGTGCCGGTGGCGTAGTAGAGCTTGAGCATGTCGGACCTCATGGGAAAACCCGAGGTTAACGGCCCCTCGCCGCGCCGTCCATAGGGACCTCTTCGCAGTTGCCCACGGCGGCCCGGCCGTGCCAAGACGCCGTCAATCGAAGGGGGAATTTGTCATGACCGTACTCATCGCCGGTGGCGGTATCGGCGGGTTGACGCTTGCGCTCAGCCTGCACCAGATCGGCGTTCCCGTAAAAGTGTTCGAGAGCGTCGCCGAGCTGAAGCCGCTCGGCGTCGGCATCAACGTGCTGCCGCATGCGGTGCGTGAGCTGATCGAGCTGGGCTTGATGGACAAGTTGGACGCCAGCGGCGTGCGGACCCGTGAGCTCGCCTATTTCTCCAAGCACGGCAAGCCGATCTGGAGCGAGCCGCGCGGGCTGGAAGCCGGCTATAAATGGCCGCAATTCTCGATCCATCGCGGCACGCTGCAGCAGCTCCTGCTCGACACCGCGGTCGAGCGGCTCGGCCGAGAGAACATTCTCACCAGCCACCATCTGACCGGCTGGAGCGAGACGGCCGAGGGCGTGCGCGCCGACTTCATCGACAGGGCAACCGGCAAGGCCGCGGGAACTTACGACGGCGCGATCCTGATCGCCGCCGATGGCATCCATTCCGCCGCGCGCGAAAAGCTCTATCCGGGCGAAGGCCCGCCGATCTGGAACGGGCGCATCCTCTGGCGCGGCGTCACGCCGGCAAAAGCCTTCCTCACCGGCCGCACCATGATCATGGCCGGGCACGAGATCCTGAAATTCGTCTGCTATCCGATCAGCAAGGCGCCGGACGCGTCCGGCGATCATCTGATCAACTGGGTCGCCGAGCGCCACATGCCGCCGACCTATCAATGGCGGCGCGAGGACTACAACCGCACCGCGCGGCTCGAGGAGTTTCTGCCCTGGTTCGAGAGCTGGCAATTCGACTGGCTCGACGTGCCCGGCCTGATCAAGAACTGCCCGCACGCCTATGAATATCCGCTGGTGGACCGCGATCCGGTCTCGCAATGGACCTTTGGCAAGGTCACGCTGATGGGCGATGCCGCGCACCCGATGTACCCGATCGGATCGAACGGCGCCTCGCAGGCGATCCTCGATGCCCGCACCATCACCCGCGAGATTCTCGCGCATGGACCGACGACCGCGGCGCTGCTCGCCTATGAGGCCGAGCGCCGGCCCGCAACCACCGACCTCGTCCTGCTCAACCGCAAGAACGGCCCCGAACAGGTGATGCAGCTCGTCGAGGAGCGCGCGCCCGACGGCTTTGAGGTCGTCACCGACGTGCTGTCGCAGCAGGAGCTGGAAGACATCGCCGCCAACTACAAGCGCGTCGCGGGATTCCAGGTGGAAGCGTTGAACGCGAAGCCGCCGATCGTGAGCAAGGACGCCAGGCGGATTGAGACGTGAGTTTCTGCACCAGGCGAGATGCGCATGACTGTGCCCTCGCCCTTGTGGGAGAGGGCGGCGACGCCGGTAGACACAACCTCACTTGGGTGAGAGGTCTCTCTCGGCGCGCGCATCTCGCGATTTGAATCCGCGGAGAGATACCTCTCATCCGGCGCTTCGCGCCACCTTCTCCCACAAGGTGAGAAGGGGTACCGCATGCGCGACGAGACTATTTTCCGACCACCCTCGCCGCTTCCAGCAGCCGCTCGCTCGCGCTCGCCGTCGCCAGCACGGTGCCGTCTTCGGACATCAGCTTGCCCTCGACGAACGCGATGGTCTTGCCGAGTTGCGTCACCTTGGCCTCGCCGACGATCGGTCCCGGCCTTGCGGGGCTGAGGAAATTCACGGTCATGCTGATGGTCGTCGTGTAGAGCCGGCCCTCGCTCATCACCAGCACGGCGGGGCCCATGGTGTCGTCGAGCATGGCCGAGAGCATGCCCCCCTGGATGAAGCCGGCGGGATTGCAGAACTCCGGCTTGCCCTCGAAGGCGAGCTTGATCCAGCCCTCCTCGGGGCGGGCATCGAGCAGGCGCCAGCCGAGCAACTCGGCGCAGGGTGGCCTTGGAAAGTTGTCGAGCGCGGTCTTGACCATGGTAGCCTCCGTTGCCGTCAACCGATAGCGCAAGCCCTGCTGACGGCATAGTGTCAGCAGATCCAGTCCTAGAGATCCAATCCGTGCGCGATCACCTTGCGCATGACGTTGGGCAGCGCTTCGCCGGCAAGGGTTGCGATCGGGACCCAGCGCATGCCCTCGGGCGCGCGCGTCCGGGCGTCGGCCTTGGCAGTGTAGATCACCAGCTCCAGCGGAAAATGCGTGAAGACGTGGTTGACCACGCCCAGCTTGCGCTGCCAGCGCGACAACCCCTTCAGTGTGGGAGCCTGCTGCTTCGCGGCCGCATCATCCTGGCCGGCGAGCCAGTCCGAGCCGGGCACTTCCGTCATGCCGCCGAGCAGGCCCTTCTCCGGCCGTGAGCGGACGAGCAACTCGTCGCCGCGCGTGACGACGAAGGCGGCGCCGCGGCGGAGCGTCCCGCTCTTCTTCGGCGCCTTGCGCGGGAATGACTCCTGCGTGCCTCGTGCACGCGCGGTGCAATCCTCAGTGAACGGGCACAGCGAGCAGGCCGGCTTCTTCGGCGTGCAAATCGAGGCGCCCAGATCCATCAGCGCCTGCGCGCTATCGCCGGCGCGAGAGTTTGCCAGCAGCGTCGATGCCAGTTGCTGGATCAGCGGCTTGGCCTGCGGGAGCTCTTCTTCAACTGCAAAGAGCCGAGACACCACGCGCTCGATATTGCCATCGACCGGCATGGTGTGACGATCGAAGGCGATCGCCGCGATCGCCGCCGCCGTGTAGGGCCCGATGCCCGGCAGTGCACGCAGGCCCTCCTCGGTGTCGGGAAAGGTGCCGCCATGGTCGCGCGTCACGGCGACCGCGCAGGCATGGAGGTTGCGTGCGCGCGAATAATAGCCGAGCCCGGCCCACATCCGCAGCACGTCATCCTGTGAGGCCCGTCCGAGCGCGCTAACCTCAGGCCAGCGCGCAACGAATTTTTCGAAATAGGGGCCGACCGCCTTCACCGTGGTCTGCTGGAGCATGATCTCCGACAGCCAGACGCGGTAAGGATCCGATGCCTCTCCAGGCGCCGCGCGCCAGGGCAATCGGCGGCGGTGGCGGTCGTACCATTGCAGAAGTGCGATCGGGCGCGACGAGGTCTCCGCCTGACTCGGTTCCGATTTCGCCTTCAGTGCGGATTTCGGGCTCATGCGCCCACTGTAGCGGCCTCGTGGCGATCACTCCACGTCATGCCCGCGCTGGTCGCGGGCATCCACGTCTTTTCTTCGCGGAAGAACGTGGATGGCCGGGACAAGCCAGGACAAGCCCGGCCATGACAACCCGGGACTGTGTGGCTTGCGTCCGGAAGTGCTATAACGATCCATGTCCAAATTCCCTCCCAAACCCGGTCCGATCAGCGCCAAGCCGCTCGGGATCCTGCTCAATGACGTCTTTGCCGAGGCCTATGCCAAGCAGGGCTTTGCCGCGCGCGAGCTGGTGACGCGGTGGGCGCAGATTGCCGGGCCGGAGATCGCAGCTCATGCCGAGCCGCTGAAGATGCAATGGCCGCGGCCGGTGGAGGGCCAGCCGCAGGAGCCGGCGACGCTGGTGCTGCGGGTCGAGGGGCCGATGGCCCTTGAGATCCAGCATTCCGCCGACGTGATCCTGGAGCGCGTCAACCGCTTCTTCGGCTGGAACGCGGTCGGCAAGCTCGCCTTCCGCCAGGCCCCGCTGTCGCGTGCCCGGCGGCCGGTGCGACCCGGCCCGCCCGATCCCCAATCGGTAGCCAAGGTGGCGGAGAGCCTCGGCGACATCGAAGATGAACAACTGAAGACGGCGCTGGCGCGGCTAGGGGCCGCCATCAAGCGAAATTGAGCCTCATTCCGCCGCTAATCTGGACCTGTCCGTAGCGCTCGCCATTGCCTCAAACGACGTTTCGAGCTAGCGACAGGCCGCCCGGCGGGAACTCCGGGCAAGACCTTGCCAATCCGGGAGCCGACCGTGATCATCACCCGCCGCGCCTTCACCACGATGCTGTCGCTGACCGGGCTTGCCGCGCTCGCCGGGTTCTCTCCGCTGCGCTTCGTCTCTGAGGCCATGGCACAGTCGGCCGGCGATGTAGCGAAGCCCGTGTCGCTGCCCGACATGGCGCTCGGCCCGAAGGATGCCGCCGTCACCATCACCGAATACGCCTCAATGACCTGCCCACACTGCGCCGCCTTCAATGAGCAGGTGTTCCCGAAGATCAAGAAGGAATACATCGACACGGGCAAGGTGCGTTACATCTTCCGCGAGTTCCCGCTCGATATCAAAGCCGCCGCCGGCTCGATGCTGTCGCGCTGCATCGCCAAGGACGACGCGCCCAAATACTTCGCGGTCACCGACATGCTGTTCCGCCAGCAGAACGACTGGGTGATGAAGAACACCACCGAGACCCTGACGCGGATCGGCAAGCAGGCCGGCCTCACCCAGCAGCAGGTCGAAGCCTGCCTGAAGGACCAGGCGCTGCTCGACAAGATCGCCGCCGACCAGAAATATGCCAGCGACGTGTTGAAGGTGGATTCGACGCCGACCTTCTTCATCAACGGCGAGAAGATCAAGGGCGAGACCTCGTTCGAGGATTTCGCCAAGAAGATCAATCCGCTGCTGAAGAGCTGATTCGCACGCGACAATCCTGATTCGCGCATCTAAAGCCGTATCTTTCCCGGGATAAATCCCTTGGGAAAAGCGGCTTTCGCCGGTTGCCCTCGCGGCGCACCACGGCCATTGTCCAGCCGCATGAGGCGCCTCGCGCGACTCACCCAGAGAGCGACATTGCCTTCCATGGTATTGTCCCGGCAGGGGGATTCGCGCCTGCCAACAGAGATGCGTGCTTATGAAAATCACCCGCCTGCGCCTTCACGGCTTCAAGTCCTTCGTTGAGGCCACGGACTTCGTCATCGAGCCCGGCCTGACCGGCGTGGTCGGCCCCAACGGTTGCGGCAAGTCGAATCTCGTCGAAGCGCTGCGCTGGGCGATGGGCGAGACCTCGTACAAGTCGCTGCGTGCCGCCGACATGGACGCGGTGATCTTTGCCGGCTCCGGCAACCGTCCGGCGCGCAACCACGCCGAAGTGACGATGACGATCGACAATTCCGATCGCACCGCGCCGGCGGCGATGAACGACAGCCAGTTGCTCGAAATCTCCCGCCGCATCGAGCGTGAAGCCGGCTCGGTCTATCGCATCAACGGCCGCGACGTGCGCGCCCGCGACGTGCAGATCCTGTTCGCGGATGCCGCTACGGGCGCGCGTTCGCCGGCTCTCGTCCACCAGGGCAAGATCGGCGAAATCATCCAGGCCAAGCCCGAGCAGCGCCGCCGCGTGCTGGAAGACGCCGCCGGCGTTGCAGGCCTGCATGCCCGCCGTCATGAGGCCGAGCTGCGGCTGAAGGCCGCCGAAACCAACCTCACCCGTGTCGAGGACGTGATCGGCCAGCTCGCAGGACAGATGGAAGGCCTGAAGAAGCAGGCCCGCCAGGCCGTGCGTTATCGCGAGGTCGCGGCCAAGGTCCGCAAGGCCGAAGCCACCCTGTTCCATCTGCGCTGGATCGGCGCCCATGCCGACGTCAACGAATCCGGCCAGACCCACGATCTCGCCGTCCGCGAGATGGCCGAGCGCACCCAGCACCAGGCCGAAGCCGCCCGCATCCAGGCGATCCGCGCTGCCGAAATGCCGGCTCTGCGCGATGCCGAAGCGCG
>NZ_JALBHA010000342.1:0-7225 GCF_023006445.1 Bradyrhizobium sp. SHOUNA76 | reverse complement strand
CCGATCCGATCGAACGGCGACCCAGCTCGGGCGGCCACCCGGGCTGGGCCATTCCTCACGGAACGGCTCAATATAATCGATCGCCCTAATACAAGGGTGGGCAAAGGCGCGAAGCGCCGTGCCCACCAATCTGCATTTTGTCGGAAAGGTTCGGTCGGCACGGCGCAAGGGCGCCTTTGCCCACCCTACGAGATCGGAAGCGGCTACTCCGCCGCCATGCCGGCGCGGATTTCGGCGCGCAGCTCGTCGATCAGCTTGAGACCCCTCTTGGTCTCGATGTGCCAGAACGTCCAGCCGTTGCAGGCCTGCGCGCCTTGCGCCACCGCGCCCATGCGGTGGATCGAGCCGACCTTGTCGCCGAACATGATGGCGCCGTCGGCGCGAACCAATGCGCCGAGCTTCTTCTTGGCGTCGAACAGCTTCGTGCCGGGCATGATCATGCCGCGTTCGATCAGTTCGGAGAACGCGACCCGCGGCGCTTCGCGCGCGGTCATGAACGGGGCAAGGCTCGCCTCCGGCAGCGGCTCGACCGCGGCGATGCGCGCTTCGGCGGCCTTGGCGTAGGTCTTATCGCGCTCGAAGCCGATATAGGAGCGGCCGAGGCGCTTTGCGACCGCACCGGTGGTGCCGGTGCCGTTGAAAGGATCGATCACGAGATCGCCGGGTTTCGACGACGACAGCAGCACGCGCGCGAGCAGGCCTTCCGGCTTCTGCGTCGGATGCACTTTCTTGCCGTCGGCGCCCTTGAGGCGCTCCTCGCCGGTGCAGAGCGGGATCAGCCAGTCGGAACGCGCCTGCACGTCCTCGTTGGCGGCCTTGAGCGCCTCGTAATTGAACGTGTAGCCCTTGGCCTTTTCGTCGCGCGCGGCCCAGATCATGGTCTCGTGCGCGTTGGTGAAGCGGCGGCCGCGGAAATTCGGCATCGGGTTCGACTTGCGCCAGACGATGTCGTTCAGGAGCCAGAAGCCGAGGTCCTGCATGATCGCGCCGACGCGGAAGATGTTGTGGTAGGAGCCGATCACCCAGATCGTCGCCGACGGCTTCATCGCGCGGCGGGCCGCCAGCAGCCAGGCGCGGGTGAAATCGTCATAGGCGGAGAACGAATCGAACTTGTCCCAGTCGTCATCGACGGCGTCGACATGGGATTCGTCGGGGCGCTTGAGATCGCCCTTGAGCTGGAGATTGTAGGGCGGATCGGCGAACACAAGGTCGACCGAACCGGCCTGAAGCTTCGACATCTCGGCGACGCAATCGCCGAGAATGATGCGATGCGAAGGAGACTCGAAATTTGTGCGGGGCGCCCTTGCAGACGCCCCGCGACGCGACTCTACCATGACTCAAGAACTCTGACTCAGGCGACGCTGTCGGCGACGCGGGACCAAACAACCGACTGACCGTTACAATGAAGCGGCAAAGTAAAAATCGACTTAACCCGCCGCTTTCGTGAGCAGGCCGCGCATCACTCCTCGCGTGCGATTCATCATGCGCATTCGTCGTGTTTTGCAGTGTATTTCGCGTTTCGTCGCATTGCGGGAGCGATCATGGCCCCAAAAAGGCGTCGAATTTCTCTCGGAAAAAATTGCTCGACCCTCGGAAAAAATTGCTGGCATCGGCATGTTGCCGCACTAGGCAATTTTTGCCGGCCACGATATTGATAAAGGCAACGGAAATTTTACCTGTGTGGCGCGTTGAGCTTTCGCGCTTCTGCGCCGAATGACGCCAATCGAGGACTGAGGAAAACCCGCCATGCGCTACGATGATTTCCGCCGCAGCGACGACATCGAGGATCGTCGCGATGATGGTGGCGGTGGCGGTGGCGGTGGAGGAGGTGGGTTCGGGCTGCCGATGGGCGGCGGCGGGCTCGGCATCGGCACCATCATCGTGCTTGGCCTGGTCGGCTACGCCTTCGGCATCGATCCGCGCATCCTGATCGGCGGCGCCGAGATCCTCACCGGCGGCGGCCAGGCGCCGAGCTACCAGACCGATCGTCAGTCCACCTCCGCCAAGCGCGGCGCGCCGACCGACGAGATGGGCAGCATGATCTCCGGCATCCTCGGCGAGATCGACGATCGCTGGAGCGAAATCTTCCAGGCCTCGGGCCAGTCCTACACCGGTCCGAAGGTCGTGCTGTTCCGCAACGTCACCAATGGCGGCCGCTGCGGCCGGGCGGAGTCGGCGATGGGCCCGTTCTATTGTCCGCCGGATCGCACCATCTTCCTCGATACCTCGTTCTTCCGCGAGGTCGAGACGCGCTTCCGCGGCTGCTCCGGCAAGTCGGCGTGCAATTTCACCACCGCCTACATCATCGCGCACGAGGCCGGCCATCACATCCAGAACCTGCTCGGCATCATTCCGCGCGTGACGCGGCTGCAGCAGCAGGCCGGCAGCAAGGCGGAGGCCAATGCGCTCCAGGTGAAGGTCGAATTGCAGGCCGACTGCCTGTCCGGGGTCTGGGTCAATCGGGAGGCGAAAAAGCGGCCGAACTTCCTGGAAGCCGGCGACATCGACGCCGCGCTGACCACGGCGAGCGCGATCGGCGACGACACGCTGCAGCGCCAGGCCACCGGACGCGTCGTGCCGGATTCCTTCACCCATGGTTCGGCCGCGCAACGCAAGCAGTGGTTCATGACCGGCTATCAGCAGGGCACGGTCCAGGCCTGCAATACGTTCGGGGGCGGGACGTAGTAGCCTGTCGCTCCGGGACGCGCGTAGCGTGAACTATGATGCGCAATTGCGCATGTGGGAATCCGGGAGTAGTGGCGTCATCCTGAGGTGCGCGCCCCTTGCGCGCCTCGAAGGATGGCGCAGCCCGCGGCTCATCCTTCGAGGCTTGCGGTGCGCTTGCACCGCAAGGCGCGCACCTCAGGATGACGGCGGTGGGTGTTGAGAGAAGGTGCAGCGCTATGGCTTCCATCGATGAAACGAAACAGTTTGTTCCGCTCAACATCGCGGTGCTCACCGTGTCCGACACGCGTGCGCTGGCCGACGACAAGTCCGGCCAGACGCTCGCCGACCGCCTCCTGGCTGCCGGCCATCATCTCGCAGCGCGCGAGATCGTCACCGACGACGTCGAAGCCATCCGCGCCGTGATCCGCCGCTGGATCGCAGATGGCGGCGTCGACGTCGTCATCACCACCGGCGGCACCGGTTTTACCGGGCGCGACGTCACGCCGGAGGCGATCGAGCCGCTGTTCGAAAAACGCATGGACGGTTTCTCGATCGCGTTCCACATGTTGAGCCACGCCAAGATCGGGACGTCGACGATCCAGAGCCGCGCCACAGCGGGCGTCGCGGGTGCGACCTACATTTTCTGCCTGCCAGGCTCCCCCGGCGCCTGCCGCGACGGCTGGGACGGCATCCTTGCAGCCCAGCTCGACTACCGCACGCGACCCTGCAATTTCGTCGAGATCATGCCACGCCTGGACGAGCATCTGCGAAGGCCGAAGGCGCAAGGCGCGACGGTGTAAGTGCGGATAGCACTCCGGCATCTCTCCACACGATCAGTACCGCAGGGTGGGCAAAGCGGAGCGTGCCCACCACAGTAGCGCTGGATTGGTGGGCACGGCGCTCGCGCGCCTTTGGCCACCCTACGTACCTGACTCGCGGAGACATACCCCTCACCCAAGCGAGCCTGTGTCTGCCAGTTGAGCTGCCCTCTCCCGCAAGGGGCAAGGGCGCATTCATGCGCATCTCGCTTCGTGCAGCTAGAGATCCCGCTCCCACGTCTCGCCAATCAGATCGGCACCGAAGCTGTGGTGCTTCTCTTCCCTCACGAGCTTGAAGCCTGCACTTTGATAGATGCCGCGCGCGGCCACCAGGATGCTCTGCGTCCACAGCGTCATCCTGCTGTAACCCCTCTCCCGCGCGCCCTGGATGCATTGCTCGACCAGCGCGCGGCCGACGCCGAGGCCCCGCGCTTTCTTCTCCACCTGCAGCAGGCGCAGCTTGGCGATCTCGTCCGTGGCCTTGACCAGAAAGATCGAGCCGACCGGCTCGCCACCCACTTCCGCGATCCAGCAGTGCTCGCGCGTGGCGTCGTAGTTCCTGATGAACTGTGCGCAGATCTCGGCGACCAGCGCCTCGTAGCTGATGTCCCAGTTGTAGTCCGCTGCATAGGCGGCGGCCTGGCGGGAGGTGACCCAGCCCATGTCGCCGACACGATGGCTGCGCAGCATGAAAGAAGCGGGCTGGGTTCGACGTTGCTCAAGTACCGCCTCGATGGTCGCCATGGCCTGCGTAAGCCGCGTGGCATCGTCGGCCGAAAGCTGAGCCAGCATGGCGGCGACCTCGTTTTGCGAGCTCAGGTTCAGCTTGGCGTAGGTCTGGCGGCCCTTGGCGGTGAGGCTGAGCTGGTATTGCCTGCGATCCGCGGGCAGGGGCTTTCGCGTGATCAGCCCCTTTTCGTCGAAGTTTTGGACGATGCGGCTGAGATAGCCGGGGTCGAGACCCAGCTCGAGCCCGATCTGTTTTGCCGCCAGGTCGTCGCGATGCGCGAGTTCATAGAGCACCCGGGCCTCGCTCAGCGAAAACGGGGTCTTTCCAAGGTGCTGGTCGAGCACACCGAGCTTGCGGGTATAGAAGCGGTTGAAGGCGCGGACCGCTGCGATGTGATCGCCGGCGACCGGTTCGGCCGCCGGGGTTAATGGCGAAGAGCTGGATGGCATGGGACACCTCGATATTTGCCATTGTCAATTAATTATTTGACCTTGGCAAGTATCTGAGCTTCAGCCCGTCATGACGATCCGGCTGCGCAGCATGGTCCGGGACGAGCGGCCGAGCCGCCGGAGCAGCCGCGCTTCGGGGCGTCGAGCCTGCGGCGGGTAGCCGCCGATCCGGTCGTAGTGGTCTCGCGCGATCAAAAGTCCCTGGTCGCTGAGCGGGCCGATAAGCTTGCGCGCGACGGCGCGGAGGATGTCGCGCAATCCGCTATCCGCGTAAGGCGAGCGCGCATAGCGGAATACCGCAGCACGGTCCCGTCCGCTGGTCGCGACGGCCTGGATGAACTGGGTGGTTTCCTCGATCCAGCCGGTTTCCAGCACGGCGCCCGCGGGCAGGAACATCAGCCACGGCGAGCGTGCCTGGAGTGCGCCGGCTGCGAGCGCGGCGCCTTGCGAGGATCCCTCGAAGCCCACGAAACGGCAGCCTGCGACGTCGGCAACGCGCTCGATGACGCCGTTGCGGGTGCCGTCGACCAGCAGCACTTCCCGGATGATGCCGGCGGCGGCGCCGGGGACCAGCGCGGCCAGAGTCGCCACCGCAGTCTGCTCGACGCCTTCGGTCGGAATGATGACGCTCAGCATGATTGAAGCTTCAATGTCTGCACTTCGGGAGAAGCGTAGCTCGTTATGATGTTGTCATAAACATGCAGCGCTGCCGAGTGCAACTTTTCGGACGCGCTTCGGCACGCGATGGTAAACTGCCAGAGAGGTCGCATCCAAATATGTCCGCACGGGGTGGCGATATTGCCGAATGTTTCGGCGGCGTGCGTCCTGACCGTATTAGTGCGGAGTTTTGCCGCAACATTGCACGGCGCGCGGGCCGGTCGCAATCCTGCAAGAGGCGGATGCGATAGCGTACGGGCGAGCAGGAAAACCCTGCAATTCACGATGCTGACAAGGGCTTCGCATGAACGCCGATCAACTTGCTGTTAACACGCTGCCGACATCTCCCAAGCCGGACGGTGCGCCGACCTTGCGGATCCGCGCCGTGATGCTGGGTGAGCGCATCAATCCCTCCGGGCTCGAACTGGGGGCGACCGTCTCCTCGATGCCGGCGGCCTTCCGCGTCCATGCCGGCCTAGCGGTGATCTTTCGCTGCGGCGTCGTGGTGCTGATCGGTCTCCTTCCTTCGGAGGAGAAGGTGCTGATCGACAGCCTGAAGCCCCGCGTCATCGGCGAGCTCAGCCCCTATGAGGAGGAGATCGCGCAGGCCCAGCTCTGCCACGACGAAGCCGCCGAGGCGATCCAACCGGGCGGCCCGATCTGCCTCGCCAAATTCTCCGACGACCGGCTGCTGCTGATCGTGGACGCGCTCGCCAAGAGCACGTCGCTGGCGCGCGACGAGCGCCGCGTCGCCGCGGTCTTCGATGTGATCGAGCCCTTTGCGCGGGAGCTCGCCGAACACGGCCGCACGCCGCGCCGGCGCAAGGGCGTTCTGCAACTGATCGGCAATGCATTGCTGGTGCAGCAGCGCGTCGCCGGTCGCGTCGCGATCGCCGAGAAGCCCGACGTGCTCTGGGAGAAGCCCGAGCTCGACCGGCTCTATTCCCGTCTCGAAGACGAATACGAACTGAAGGAGCGCCTCGACACGCTCGAGCGCAAGCTCACCGCGGTGTCGGAGACCGCCAACGCGCTCACCGACATCATCGACACCCAGCGCTCGCTGCGCCTCGAGATCGCGGTGGTGGTGCTGATCGTGATCGAGGTCGCGATCGGGTGTTTTCAGATATTGTCGGGGACACATTAGGGCGGCGAGAGGGCTGTCTCTCCGCGAGTCTGATATCGTAGGGTGGGCAAAGGCGCACTTGCGCCGTGCCCACCAGACAGAGGTGGCGGGCACGCTTCGCTTTGCCCACCCTACGATACCTGGGTTTTCGTCCGCAGCATCGCGACGCAATGCCGTGCCATCACCTGTTCCTCATTCGTCGGAATGACGAACACTTCGACGGCACTGCCTCTTCCGCCGATCCGCTCGCGCGCTTCATCATTCGCAGCCGCATCGATCCGCACGCCGAGCCACGCCAGGCGCTCGCCGATCGCGCCGCGGATCTCCTTCGCGTGTTCGCCGATCCCGCCGGTGAAGACCAGACAGTCCAGTCCTTTAAGCGTGGTGGCCATCATCGCGATCTGCTGTGCCGCCCGGAAGACGAACAGATCGACCGCCTCTCGCGCAGCAACCTCGCTACTCGCGAGCAGTGTGCGCATGTCCGCGGAGAGGCCGGAGACGCCGAAGAGGCCGGACTCGTGATAGAGCAGGTGCTGGACATCCTCGACCGACATGTTCTCGTGCTGTTGCAGATAGAGCAGGACGCCGGGATCGATCGTGCCTGAGCGTGTGCCCATCACGAGACCGTCGAGCGGCGTCAGCCCCATCGTGGTGTCGATGCTGCGGCCGTCGCGCAGCGCGCAGAGGCTGGCGCCATTGCCGAGATGCGCGATGACGGTGCGCTTGCCCGCGAGCTCGGGCGCGATCTCGGCGAGGCGCCCCGCGACATATTCGAAGGAGA
>NZ_JALBHA010000341.1:0-7235 GCF_023006445.1 Bradyrhizobium sp. SHOUNA76 | reverse complement strand
CGTGCCAGCCGCCACCGTGCCAATGGGCGGAAGCCGAGGTCGGCGCCAGCGCGGCACCCAGCGCAACCGCAGCGACAGCGGCAAGCGAAAGTTTCCTCAACATGGTGATCTCCTGAGAACTGCCGGCGCGGGGGCAATCCGCGTCGATGGAAAGGCCGCCGAAACGGTCCGCCTGATGGCCAGGCTTTGGTTTCGATGGAAGGAGCTTAAGCCGGCGGACTGAACCAAAGCCTGAATGGGGGCTTCAGATTGGGTTCATCTGGGTGAAATTGTCGTAATCCATGCTGCAATCGCCGGTCCCGGTCCTGCGGCGAAGCGCCTGTGACGTCATCCCGGCGGTCGCTTGCCGGATCGCAAAGGCGCCGATATAAGCCCCGCAACTCGACAACCACCGCTTTCTTCCCAAGGACAAGATTATGGCCATCGAACGCACTTTCTCGATCATCAAGCCCGACGCGACCGCGCGTAACCTGACTGGCGCCGTCAACGCCGTGATCGAAAAGGCCGGCCTGCGCATCGTCGCGCAGAAGCGCATCCGCATGACCAAGGAACAGGCCGAGACCTTCTATGCCGTTCACAAGGCGCGGCCGTTCTTCGGCGAGCTGGTCGAGTTCATGACCTCGGGCCCGGTGGTGGTCCAGGTGCTGGAAGGCGAGAACGCCATCGCCAAGTACCGCGATGCGATGGGCGCGACCGATCCGTCCAAGGCCGCCGACGGCACCATCCGCAAGCTCTACGCCAAGTCGATCGGTGAGAATTCCGCGCACGGCTCCGATGCGCCGGAGACCGCCGCGATCGAGATCGCGCAGTTCTTCTCGGGCAACGAGATCGTCGGCTGATCCATCAGCCGGTAGTTTAGGCCGACACGGGCGAAAGGACGTATTGTGAACTGGCTCTGGCAGATCTTCGATCCCGCTACGATCGGGGCGTTCTTCACCCAGTTTCGCAACGAGATGGCCGAACCGACCTTCTGGATCGCGGTCGGCAAGATCATCTGGATCAACATCCTGCTCTCCGGCGACAACGCGCTGGTGATTGCGCTCGCCTGCCGCGGCCTCTCGCCGCGGCACCGGCTGTGGGGCATGATCTTCGGTGCCGGCGCAGCGGTGATGCTGCGGATCATCTTCACCGGCATCGTCGCGACCTTGATGGAGCTGCCGTATCTCAAGCTCGTCGGCGGTCTCGCGCTGATCGTGATCGCGGCCAAGCTCCTGGTGCCGGAAAACGAGGACGAGGACGACGTCGAGTCCGCCTCGCATCTGTGGCAGGCCATCCAGATCGTCGTGGTCGCCGACATCGTCATGAGTCTCGACAACGTCATCGCGGTTGCCGCCGCGGCCAATGGCAGCGTGCCGCTCTTGATCCTCGGCCTTGCCATCAGCGTGCCGCTGATCGTCGCCGGTGCGGCGCTGATCATGGCGCTGCTCGAAAAGCTGCCGGTCCTGGTCTGGGCTGGTGCTGCGCTGCTCGGCTGGATCGCGGGCGAGGTGATCGCGACCGACCCAGGCGTCGCGCCGAGGCTGCACACGCTGTTCGAGGGCCCGTTCGGTGCCTCGCTCGACACGATGCTCGGGGCCTTGCGCATCCCGCCGCAATTCGGCCATGGCGGCGCCGGCGGCGAATATCTCTGCGCGATCCTCGGCGTTGTCGTCGTGCTGGTCGTCGGCACCATCTGGCGCCGGCGCAGCCTGAGCGCCGCCGCACTGGAATCGTCCGAGCGGCACGCCAGGGCGTCGGCGGAGTAGGCCTCCTCAGTCGATCGTGCCGAGTTCCGTCACCGGTGTCGTCCAGTAGACCAACTTGGTTCCAGTGAACGAAACCCGCAGGCGGTCGAGCAGGCGGCCGGCGTCTTTCCCTGCCAGCACCACTTGCACGACGGTCTGGTCGGCATGGCCCTTCACGCGTTCGGCGGCCGTATGCAATCGGACTTCGGCGCCGTGACCGGCTCCCTGTGAGGCCGTGAATCCCGAAACCAGATCGCTCTGTTCGGCGAGATGGTCGAACACCTCGTCGCGGAGCTGATGCGGCACGATCAGCGTGAGACAGACGGGCTGGTCAATCATTTCGCCACCTTCGAGGTCCCGCCATAGCGGCGATACAGGATCGGCAGGAGAATCAGGGTGAGCAGGGTGGAGGACAGGAGTCCTCCGATCACGACGATGGCGAGCGGTCGCTGCACTTCGGACCCGGGGCCGGAGGCGAACAGCAGCGGGATCAAGCCAAGCGCCGTGATGCTCGCGGTCATCAGCACCGGCCGCAGCCTGCGCATCGCGCCGTCGACGACGATACGATCCTCGCGAAGGCCGTGAGCGCGGAGTTGATTGAAGTAGGAAACCAGGACGACGCCGTTGAGGACAGCGATGCCCAGCAGCGCGATGAATCCGACCGAGGCGGGCACCGACAGATACTCGCCCGTCACGACCAGGGCGAAGACGCCGCCGATCAGGGCAAAGGGAATGTTGACGAGCACCAGCAAGGCCTGGCGGATGGCACCGAACGTGGTGAACAGCAATACGAAGATCAGGCCGATCGCGACGGGGACCACGACGGACAGGCGCGCGGCGGCGCGTTGCTGGTTCTCGAACTGTCCACCCCAGGTCAGCCGGTAGCCGTTCGGAAGCGGGAGTTCGGTCGCCACCTTCTGGCGCGCGGCTTCGACGAAGCCGACCATGTCACGGCCGCGGATGTTGGCACGAACCACGCTCATGCGAGCGCCGTCCTCGCGGTCGATCTTCACCGGTCCGTCCACGCGCTGGATGCGGGCGACCTGCGACAGTGCCACGTGCTGTCCGGAACCGAGCGTCAGCGGCAGGCTCGCCAGCAGCGTCGGCGCTTCCCGCGTCGTCTCGCTGCCCCGGACCAGAATCGGCGTGCGGCGTCCCTCCTCGAGGGCTGTCCCGATCGTTCGGCCCTCGATCTGGGTACGGAGCGAGTTGACGATCGAATCCACGGTCAAGCCGAGGCGGCCGGCCTCCATGCGATTGACCGCAACGGTGTAATATTGAGCGCCTTCGTTCAGCGTGGTGTAGACGTCCTCGGCGCCGTCGATGCTGGACAGGATCGCCGACAACTTCGCCGCGGTTTCGTTCAGCCGGGCGATGTCGGGGCCGAAGATCTTGACGGCGACGTCGCCGCGCACGCCGCTGATCATCTCCTGCACGCGCATGTCGATCGGCTGGGTGAAGCTGAGCGCGATGCCGGGAAAGCCGGCCAGTACCTCGCGAAGCTTCTGCAGCAGGGCCTCGCGATTGTCGGTCGCCCGCTCGGCCGCCGGCTTGAGCACGAGGAACGTGTCGGTCTGGTTGGGGCCCATGGGATCGAGGCCAAGCTCGTCGGACCCGGTCCGAGCGACGATGCCGGCAATGTCAGGTACGGCCAGAAGCGCGGTCTGGAGCCTTGCATTCATGGCAAGCGACTCGTCGAGGTTGACGGACGGCAGCGTCTCCACGCTGACGATGACGTCACCTTCGTCCATCGTCGGCATGAAGGTCTTGCCGAGCTTTGTGTAGGCGAGGCCCGCAGCGACAAGGCCGATCAGCGCCGCAGCCATCACCTTGCGCTCGTTGTTCAGGGCCCAGTTCAACGCGGGTGCGTAGACCCGTTGGGCCGCACGCACCAGCAGGGGATCGCGATGCGACGCGGACTTGAGCACGAAGGACGTCGCAACCGGGATCACAGTGAGCGCCAGCAGCAGCGAACCGGCAAGCGCGAAAATGATGGCGAGCGCGACCGGGATGAACAGCTTGCCCTCCAACCCCTGCAACGTCAGCAGGGGGACGAACACGATAATGATGATGAGCACGCCCGAGGCGACCGGCTCCAAAACTTCGCAAACCGAACGGTAAACCAGGTGGATCAGCGGGGTGGCCTTGCCCGGTTCGTGCTTGCTGAGATTGCCGACGATGTTCTCGACCACGACGACCAGCGCGTCGATCAGCATGCCGATCGCGATCGCAAGTCCGCCGAGGCTCATCAGGTTGGCCGACATTCCCACCAAGCGCATGACGATCAATGCGATGACGATGGCGAGCGGCAGGCTGAGAGCGATCACCAGCGAGGCCCGCCAATTGCCGAGGAAAAGCAGCAGAAGAACGATGACGAGGGCGGTGGCTTCGCCGAGTGCCCGCACCACGGTGCCGACGGCGCGGTTGACCAGACGGCTGCGGTCATAGAATACGTTGATCGAAACGCTCTTCGGCAGCGAGGGTTGCAGCTCGGCTAGCCGAGCCCGCACGTCGCGGATCAGCTGACCCGCATTGGCGCCGCGCAAGCCGAGGACCAGCCCCTCGACGGTTTCGCCGCGGCCGTCCGCCGTGACGGCGCCATAGCGGGTCAGGGTCCCGACTTTGACGCTGGCGACGTCGTTGACCAGGATCGGCACCCCCTCGCGTGTGTCGACGACGATGGCCTTGATGTCCTCGATCGAACGGATGCTGCCTTCGATCCGGACCAGGGCGCTGTCCTCGCCCTGGTTCACCCGCCCGGCGCCGTCATTGCGGCTGTTGGCTTCGATGGCCCGCCGAAACAGGTCGTAGGAAATGCCGCGCGCGGCAAGCGCATCGTTGTGCGGCACGATCTCGAAGGCGCGGACATAACCGCCGAGCGCATTGACGTCCGCAACGCCAGGGACCGTCCGCAGCGCGGGGCGGATCACCCAATCGAGCAACGTCCGGCGCTCGGCGAGCGAAAGCTCGGCGCTGTCGATCGTGAACATGAACATCTCGCCGAGGGGGCTTGTGATCGGCGCAAGACCTCCGCTCACCCCGTCCGGGAAATCACGCGAGATATTCGATAGTCGCTCCGATACCTGGTTGCGCGCCCAGTAGATATCGGTGCCGTCCTCGAAATCGACGGTGATGTCGGCCAGCGCATATTTCGTGGTCGAACGAAGGACCTTCTTGTTCGGCAATCCGAGCAGTTCGAGCTCGACCGGGACCGTGATCCGCTGCTCGACCTCTTCGGGGGTGAGGCCTGCCGCCTTCATGATGACCTTCACCTGAACCGGCGAGACGTCGGGAAAGGCGTCGATCGGCAGGCCGGGCAGGAGGACGGCGCCGGCGCCGATCACCAGCAGCGCGCTTAGCAGGACGAACAGTCGCTGCGACAACGCGAACGCAACCAGGCGCCGGAGCATCTATTGCCCCAGTCCGGAGAGAATGCCGCGAAGCGCCGAGATGCCGCCGATCGCAATCTCATCCCGGTCCGTGACCGCACCCGCCACGACGACATGGTCCAGATCTTCCGCAAGCAGCTTGACCGGGACCAGCCGGAAGCCGCCGTCGAAGGCGACGAACACCGACGTTTGCTCGCCGCGCCGTATCAGCCCGCTGTAAGGGATTTCCCAGGCGCTTTCGCCGGCGGAGATAAAGCCGATGCGCGCGGCGGTGGTCTGGCCGGGATGCAGCTCGCCGTCGTTAGGGACTTCGGCGCGAACCAGGATGGTCTGGGTGGCAGGATCGATGGTCTCGGAGACCAGCACGACCTTGCCTGGGGTGGAATAGCCCTCGATCTCGACTTTTGCACCGGTGCGGATCGATCGAATATTGGCGGCAGGAACCGCGATTTCGGCCCATAGCGGTGAGAGCCGCGCCAGCTTGACGAGCGGCGCGGATTGTTCGAGCCGCTGCCCTGGCGACACCGCGATCTCGACCACGGACGCGGTTTGCGGCGCGTTGACCGTGAGCGTCGCGCTGATCGCCGCTTCCTGGGCCAGCCGGGAGATTGCATCGTCGGACATCCCGCTCAGATGCAGCATCTGACGCCGTTCGGCGACCACGAGCGCGGCCTGGCGCGCTTCGGCCTGGCTGGCCTCCAGCACGCGTTGCGGCACGGCCTTGCCCTCGAACAGATCGACGTTGCGCTTCAGCTGCTGGCTCGCGAGAAGCTCCTGTGCGATCGCGTGCAAATAGTCGCGCTGTTGGGAGACGAAGCTCGGGCTCTCCAGGGTGACCAGCGGCTGGCCGGCCGAGGCTCGGTCACCGCGCCCGACCAGGAGATTGGCGACCATGCCGGCCACCGGTGCGCTGACGACCCGCAATTGTTGCGTGGGGATCACGATCTGGACGGGATAGGGCAGCGTCAGATCGGTTCGGCTCGCGACCGGATGGGTTACGCGGACGCCGAGATTGCGCGCCTGCGCATCTGTCAGCTTCAGTTCATTCTGTGCGTCCGGCGCTGAAGGCCAAGAGCTCAATGCCAGCGCAAGCAGAACCCGGGCCGTCATGCTCCGAGCGGGGCTCAGAAGGAAAATCCCATGGTGCAGTTGCATGGCGTAAGTCGTCCGAAGCGCCGCATTCGATATTTCGTTTACGCTGGCGGGACGCCGATGGGTTGATGTGCATCAAGCGCGCCTCGTCTGTGGAGCATATTTTTGGTCGCGCCGGAGATAACTGCGGTTTTGGCTCATTCGCGCGAACGCAGAAGCCAACACTGTTCCGAAATATGCAGGAGCAAAGTCGTGAAATTGAGCAAAGTTACCTGCACGCTGCTCAGCGGTGTCATTGCCTCGCTCGCTCTTGTGCAGCCAGCGCTTTCCCATAGCGGAACGGCGCAGGATCCGTGGAGTCCGGCGCACATCGACATGCTTCCGGCCGAAATTCGCGCAGACGTGCAGAAATGGAACGCCGCGTGTGGAGGCTCCATCGCGGCTGCCCAACATTTTGCGCTCTATCTGACCGTACCGGGCACGGAGTTCGTGGCCCTTCACTTCGACGATTTTCATTGCCGCAGCAGAGCCGTTCATTGCAATTCCGCGGGATGTCTGCACGAAGTGTATGCCGCGACGGCCGGCCGATACCGTCGCGTGCTTGCCGTGCGCGCCTATGACATCCGACTTTCGTCCGTCAACAATCAGGCCTTCGTCGAGCTCCTCGACGGCAAGGGAAACAGTCGGACGCTTCGTTGGAACGGTAGCCGATTCGTCGCGAAGTAGATGCCGGTGCAGATGCCTGTCGTTTGCATCTGTCTCGTCGCGCTCTAAAGCGCGATGCGATTGGGATGAATCGTCATCGCGCTTAAGGTTGTTGCTTAAGCATGATCTTTTCGAACAACCGTTGCGCACTTTTTTGAATCATGCTTCAGCGCCGCACGATCGAGCCGGCGCGGTTGATCAGCCGGGCGAGCGCGCGGAAGCGGCTGCCGACGCGGTCGGCGACGAGATCACCGAGGCGGTGCTCGAACACCAGCATCAGCTTGCGGCCCTGGCTGCGGAAATGCGTGGCGGGCAGGACGCCCGG
>NZ_JALBHA010000340.1:0-7238 GCF_023006445.1 Bradyrhizobium sp. SHOUNA76 | reverse complement strand
CGCGACCGTACCGATGCCCTGACCGGCCGGACCAACGCGGCGCAATCGAACGCCTCCACCTTCGCCGATGCCGCCGACAAGTTCACCCAGTCCGCGCTCGGCATCGGGGCGCAGGTCCGTGAAGCCGGCAAGCTCGCCGACGAGGCCAGCGCCGCGGCGCAGGAAGCCCGCGCCAATGTTGACCGCTTGCGCGAGTCCTCTGCCGCCATCGGCAACGTCGTCAATCTGATCGCGCAGATCGCGCGGCAGACGACGCTGCTCGCGCTCAACTCGACCATCGAGGCCGCACGCGCGGGCTCTGCCGGCAAGGGCTTTGCGGTCGTTGCCACCGAGGTCAAGGCCCTCGCGGTGCAGACCCAAAGCGCGACGGAAGAGATCACGAAGAAGATCGACGCACTCCAGCGCGACGCCGCCGGCTCTGCGGATGCGGTGCACCGCATTTCGCAGGCGATCGAGGCGATCCGCCCGGTGTTCGAGACCGTCAACGGCGCGGTTGCCGAGCAGAACGCCACCACCAGCGAGGTCTCCGGCAATGCCGCCAGCGCCTCGGAGTTCATCGTCTCGGTCGGCGAGAGCGCGGCCGAGATCGATGCCGCGACCAAGGCAGCCGAGAGCCATGGCGAGAACGTCGCCAGTGCCGGCAAGGCCGTCACCACTTTTGCTCAAAAGCTGAAATCGCGCTGCGCCGTGCTGCTCCGCCAGAGCGAGCACGACGACCGCCGCAAGACCGAACGACTGCCCTGCCATCTCAAGTTCGAGAGCGCGCGCGGCGTGATGCCGGTCTATGAAATCTCGATGGACGGCGTGTTGATCGGCGGCGCGGACGCAGGCCGGCTTGCACCGCAAGCGATGATCGAAGGCACGCTCGAACACGTCGGCGCCTGCCGTCTGCGCGTGATCGAGCAATCCAAGGCCGGCGCGCGCGCGCAATTCGCCAGCCCCGATGCCGAGCTCCGCGAAAAGATCGAGGACAGGCTCTGGTCAATCCACGAAGAGAACACGGAGTTCGTCACCCGCGCCATGGAGGCGGGCAACGCGCTGACGATGATATTCGAACGGGCGCTTGCGCGCGGCGAGGTCAAAATCGACGACCTCTTCGACACCGACTATGTCGAAATCGCCGGGACCAATCCGCAGCAATACCGCACGAAATATCTCGATTGGGCCGACCGCGCCCTGCCGCCGTTCCAGGAAGCATTCCTGGCGAAGGACCAGCGCATGGCGTTCTGCGCCATGGTTGACCGCAACGGCTTCCTGCCGGTGCACAACAAGATCTATTCGCATCCGCAGCGGCCGGGCGACGTCGCCTGGAACACAGCCAACAGCCGCAACCGGCGGATATTCAACGATCCGGCGGGGTTGGCGGCCGCACGCAACCTGCGATCGTACCTTGTCCAGAGCTATGCGCGCGACATGGGCAACGGGAACACCGTCATGATGCGGGAGATCGACGTCGCGATCCGCGTGCAGGGCCGTCACTGGGGTGGATTCCGCACGGCCTACAAACTGTAGTGCACGCTCAGGCAAGACGCCGGACGCGAATCATCCCTTAAGATCGAAATTGGAATGGGAATGCCGCCGTGAGCCGGGTTGCGGCTCTGACTGGAGGACTCATCAAACATGTCCGTCGTACAACTTGCCGTCATGGACACCGGCTCCAATCGCACGCTGGCTGAACGGCTGATCGATCAGCTTGCCGACCGCATCGGCGGCCTCGGCGTGGAACTCGCCGACATTGCCGGCAACGTCCAGGAAGTGGCAAACCGCGTCGCAGGTCAGTCGGAACGGTTCCATCATCTGCAGAAGACGGCCGAGACGATGGTCTCGGCCAACCACGACATCGCCAACGCATCGCAGGCCGTGCAAACGACCACGTCCGCGGCGGTCGGCGAGATCGCGCAGTCGCGCAGCGCCGTCGACACCGCGGTCAACCACATCTCCGAGCTGGTCGCGGCGGTGGAGCGCATCGAAGCGCGCCTCAGCGCCGTCGGTTCGGCGCTGGCGCAGGTCGCGAAAGTCTCCGGCTCGATCGAGACGATTGCGAAGCAGACCAATCTGCTCGCGCTGAACGCAACGATCGAAGCCGCCCGCGCCGGCAACGCCGGCCGCGGCTTTGCGGTGGTCGCAAGCGAGGTGAAGAACCTCGCGGAAGCCACTCGCCAGGCCACGCATCAGATCTCCGACACCGTCCGCGATCTCGACGGCCAGATCGAAGGCCTGATCGGCGAAAGCAGCGACGCATCGCAACGCGCCAAGACCGCCGGGGAAGGCGCCCAGCAGATTTCCGGCATCATCTCGCGGGTCCAGCAGGGCTTTGCCTCCGTGGAGGCGGAGATCGGCAGCGTCACGCGCGCGGCGACCTCCAATCTCGGACATTGCGACACCGTCATCAGCGAGCTGAACGAACTCGCCAAGGGCGTCGACCTCTCCTCTCGCGATCTCAGGAGCGCCGATCAGCGGGTGACAAAGCTGCTCGACACCTCCGAAGGCCTGATCGCGCTGATCGCCGACAGCGGCGTGGAGACATCGGACGCACCGCTGATCCGCGTCGTCGTCGAGACCGCGAAGCGGATCTCGGCCGAGTTCGAGGCCGCGATCGACCGCGGCGATATCACGCTCGACCGGCTCATGGACGAGACATACCGCGAAATTCCCGGCACTGATCCAAAGCAGTACCTCACCAACTATGTCGACTTCACCGATCGCGTGCTGCCCGCGATCCAGGACCCGATCCAGAAATCCGATCCCCGCATCGTATTCTGCGTCGCCTGGGCCAAGGGCGGCTATCTGCCGACTCACAATCCGAACTACCGCCTGCCGCAGGGCAAGGACCCGATCTGGAACAACGCCAATTGCCGCAACCGCCGCCTGTTCACCGATCGCGCGGTGAAGAAGGTCGCGGCGAACACCAAGCCGTTCCTGCTCCAGACCTACCGCCGCGACATGGGCGGCGGACAGTTCGTGCTGATGAAGGATCTGTCCTCGCCGATCGTGATCCGCGGCAAGCACTGGGGCGCCTTCCGGATGGGTTTTCGCCAGAGCTGAGCATCGGCACTCCGGCTCCCTCAAACTAAAAGTTCGAAGACAACCCCATGCACAGTAGCCGGGATTTGCGGGATCAATGGCTTAGGCGCATGCGCCTGGCGCAATGAAATCAGACTCGGTCACCCGTCTCGTCGCTACGCGACGAGCCACCCTCTCCCACAAGGGGCGAGGGTGCACCGTGAATGCCGCGCGAAGAATTCAGCTCAACCAGAACTTCGGCGTCGCCGGCTCCAGCCTTCCACCCACGCGCACCGGCGCAATCTTCAGCGCGAGCCCCGTCGCGTCATCCGTCTCCACGGCGACGCCGCTGAGCGTTGCCGCGCCCGCGGCCGGCTCGAAGCGGCCTGACGGAATTCCCGATGTGAACCGCCGCAGCGGCTCTTCCTTCTGCATGCCGATGATGGAATCATAGTCGCCGGTCATGCCGGCATCGGTCATGTAGGCGGTGCCGCCGCTGAGGATCTGGTGGTCGGCGGTCGGCACATGGGTGTGCGTGCCGACGACGAGGCTGGCGCGGCCGTCGCAGAAGAAGCCGATGCCCTGCTTCTCGCTGCTCGCCTCGCAATGGAAATCGACGACGATCGCATCGGCGGCAACGCCGAGCGGACAGGCCCCGAGCTCGCGCTCCAGCGCGGCAAAGGGATCGTCGAACGGGGTCATGAAGACGCGGCCCAACGCGTTGACGACCAGCGCATGCTTGCCGTTCTTGGTCTCGACCAGTGCGGCACCGCGGCCGGGCGTGCCACGCGGATAGTTAGCGGGACGCACCAGGCGCTCGGCGCGCTCGATGAACACCAGGGCTTCACGCTGGTCCCAGGAATGGTTGCCGAGCGTCACCGCGTCGGCGCCGGCATCGAGAAACTCCTGATAAATCGCTTCCGTGATGCCGAAGCCGCCGGCGGAATTCTCGCCGTTGACGACGACGAAATCGAGCGACCAGTCCTTGACCATGCCGGGCAGATATTCGGCGATGGCGTTCCGACCGCTGCGGCCGACGACATCACCCACGAAGAGAATGCGCAACTTCAGAACTCCGGAAATCGAACACGTCGGATTCGGTTAGCACATAATCCAGCGCGACGTCGTGGGATAGTGCCGGAACCGCCTTGATCTCCTGCGCTGCAAAAGCGAGCCCGATGCCGACGATATTCTTGGCTTTGCGCAAGTGCGCGAAGGTGTGGTCGTAGTGTCCCGCGCCATAGCCGATGCGATGGCCGAGACGGTCGAAGGCCGCGAGCGGCGTCAGCATGATGTCCGGGATGACTTCGGCCGCTGCCGGCGATGGCTCTGGAATGCCGAGCGGACCGAGCATCAGACGATCGTTCGGATGGAAGATGCGGAAGATCAGCGACTGCCCCCGTGCGGTGACGCAAGGCAGCGCCAGCCTTGCCCCCTGCTCCGCGAGCCTCGTGAGCAGCGGCATCGGATCGATCTCGCTGCGGATCGGCGAATAGCCGGAGATGATGCTGCCAGGCAGAAGCTCGAACGGCAGCCCGCGCTTGGCGAGCTTTGCGGCGGCAGCACTGCGCTTCTTCTCGCTCAGCGCGTCGCGCGCCGCGAGGGCTTTGGCACGGAGTTCGGCTTTGGTGTTGGTCATGCGCTTGGTCCCCACGTCATCACCCCCTGTGCGCCCTTGCGCACTGCTGCGGGTGATCCAGTCTTCCGGAGGCGGTGGTGATTCACACAAAGGCCGCGGCGCACTGGATTCCCCGCTCCAGTGCGCGATTGCACACAAGGCGGGGAATGACACCTGTTGAACTGGCCGCAGTCGTTTCGACAGGCACAAACCAAGCAAACAAAAGTGCGAAGCCGCGTACGCCGTTGAAGCACTCGATCCCGGAGTTCCCTACGAAAGTAGGTGGGCACCATATGTCCGGGCCCACGGGCCCGGCCAGGGACAGTTCCCTAAAGGATCGATAAGGCCCCGGGGATATATGGCTCCTGACGCGCGTCGCAGCCTCGCGGAGCCAATGTAACAACGATACTGACGAATCGCCAGCCCGGCGAGAGAGCTGAGCTTCAGCGTAATGAAACGGGCTGCGAGCCACGGCAGAAGCCCGCTCCCTCCCCCGCTTGCGGGGGAGGGTTGGGGAGAGGGTAGCTCCTCAACGGGACAATCCCCTAGAGGAGAGAACCCTCACCCGGCGCTACGCGCCGACCTCTCCCGCACGCGGGAGAGGCGCGTCGCCCGCGGCCAAACCAACCACAACAATTGGCAACCTCTTCCGCGGCCCTACCCGATCGCGATGCCGTTGCCGACGGTCCGGTTCAGGACCTGGGTCGACTTCTCGATGCGTTCGGCCGCCGCGTTCAGCGCGTTCACCACCGCGGTCTGCGTCATCCTGGCGCGCTCGACGGCGGCATTGCGGAAATCGCGCAGCTCGGTCAGCTCCTGCTCCATGGTGCGGACACGGTTGCCGACGTCGACCAGCTCGTCGCAGACGGTCAGCGCCGCCATCACGGTGAGACGCGCATCGCCGATCTCACCGAATTTTCCGCGCAGCGACTGAATCCGTGTCTCCAGGCTTTCGGCGAGCTTGAGTAGCCGCACCTCCTGGCCCTCCTCGCAGGCCATGCGGTATTGCCGGCCGTTGATGGTGACGTTGATGTGGCTCATCCGTCCTCTCCGGTATCGAGCACCGAGCGTATCGTGACGATCGCGGAATCCAGCCGGTCGGAGATCTCGCGATTGGTGCGCTCGAGCTTGCGCGCCTTCACCAGCGCGCCGTCAAGCTCGTCGGCAAGCCGCGAACGGTCGGCGCCGAGCGCCTGAATCCGCGCCGCGAGCTCGTTCTCGTCGCGATCGGCGTCGCGCCGCCGCTCCACCGCGCTTTCGAGCGCATCGAGCGCCGCCATCAGCCTGCGGGTCGCGATGTCGATCTCGACCGCGGAGGACTCCGTCATGGCGGAACTGTTGGACACGCGATCGTTCATGCAGTCAGCGGTGGAACCTGGCGGCCTTTGCCCAGTGGCCTTTTCCTGGAGCTTGCCGCCCGGCAAAAGACTCGGTTCGGCAAGCGGTTAGAAGCAGAAATTTACGTGGCAAGCTAGCCCAGCGCAACGTCGCCGCGAAACTATGCACCGATAGATCGGAAGGAGGTCGTCCCGATTCGACCGTTCCTCCCACGCGCGAGCCCGGCGGAAAACCGGTCTCCACATAGGCAACTTTTACGGCCAAACCGGCGTTTGATTGCCTTGGACTCCCGGAACCGAGGTGCTATCCCAGCCCCGACCTTCAGTGGCCGCCAGGCTCCTCCCGCGCGGGCGTACCTCGCCTCCAAGCGCCTCATTTCAGACGGATTTCAGACATGACGCAGGTCGATCACTCCCGTATGGCCAACGCGATCCGCGGCCTTTCGATGGACGCTGTCGAGAAGGCGAAATCGGGTCATCCCGGCCTGCCGATGGGTGCCGCCGACATCGCCACGGTGCTGTTCACGCAGTTCCTGAAATTCGACGCCGCCGCGCCCGCCTGGCCGGACCGCGACCGCTTCGTGCTCTCGGCCGGCCACGGCTCGATGCTGCTTTATTCGCTGCTGTACTTGACCGGCAATTCCGAGATGACGCTGGACCAGATCAAGCAGTTCCGCCAGGTCGATTCGCTCACCCCGGGGCATCCCGAGAATTTCCGCACCAAGGGCATCGAGACCACCACCGGCCCGCTCGGCCAGGGCATCTCGACCTCAGTCGGCATGGCACTCGCCGAGAAGATGCTCGCCGCCGAGTTCGGCAAGAAGATCGTCGATCACCACACCTACGTGCTCGCCTCCGACGGCGACCTGATGGAGGGCGTGTCGCAGGAAGCGATCGCGATGGCCGGGCACTGGAAGCTCAACAAGCTGATCGTGCTCTACGACGACAACGGCATCTCGATCGACGGCCCCACCTCGATCTCGGATTCCGTCGATCAGGTGAAGCGCTTCAAGTCCGCGGGCTGGGCCGCCGAGAAGATCGACGGCCATGACCAGGCGGCGATTGCAGACGCCATCACGCGCGCGAAGAAATCCAACAAGCCGACGCTGATCGCCTGCCGCACCACCATCGGTTTCGGCGCGCCGCACAAGGCCGGCACCTCGAAGGTGCATGGCGAGGCGCTGGGCGCCGACGAGCTCAAGGCGGCCAAGGAAAATCTCGGCATCTCGCTCGAGCCGTTCGCGGTCGCCGACGACGTGCTGAAGGCGTGGCGCGCAGCC